>SKKZ01000211.1 GCA_007123455.1 Coriobacteriia bacterium
CAGAGCCAGGACGACGCCTGTCTCCTGGAGTCGTCCGATGAGTTCCGAGACGTCCGAGGTCGCCGACGGTACTCCGATGCCGGGAAGCCCGACCTCAATCACGGAGAGCGCGTCGATGGCACCCTCACAGAGCACCACGGCGTCCTCGGTCTCGACGGCGTCGATTCCCCACGCGACGGGGTCTGGAACACCTTTGAGTCGCAGATACCGGATGCCGTCCTCGTCGGTCGCGTGTGCCGTCCGTCCGAAAAGCCCGACGATACGCCCACCATCGAGATACGGGATGGGGAACCCGCCCCTGGAGAAGAGGAAGAAGCGGTTGGCGGTGATGAGACCCGCGTTCTCGAGCACTTCAGGAGGGAAGTCCCGCCGCATCTCGTCAGCCACCCGACGCGCTACCGTCTCTTCGAGGTAGAAGACCGCCCCGCCTGTGGTCTCGGGCGAGAGTCCGCGCCAGGGTTCCGTCAGAGGCTCGCAGCGCGACAGCAGGGAGCCATTGCGCAGGCACTTGTTATGACCATCAGGCGCACTGGGGCATCCGCTGCCAAGAGCGACATGTACGGTAAGCCCGACTCGCTCCTGCTGAGCGCGATAAGCGACCTTCGATTCAAGTATGGGCTTGAGGGGGACTGCCTCATACTGGCGAGCCTTGTCGAGTTCTGCCGGACGCGAGTACGACCTGACTCGAATACCATTGTATTCTGTTCGGCTGACCGAAGGGCATTCGCCAACGAGGACGGAACTGACCTCGAACCGTCCATCCGTGAACAGTTCGAGTCCGAAGTCGCTTACTACGACTCGCTCGACAAGATGCTCGCAGGTGAGTTCGAGGTGGAGAGCGAACAGTCCGTCATAGTGGAATACAAGTCCATCGCTGACACGCTCGAAGGGTTGAACAGGTTCCAGGCGGAGTGGTCGAGGGCAGGACTCGCCGCGACAGCCAACACCTATTGGAGCAAAGCATTCATGAACGTCGATTGGCTGAAAGCTACAGGAATCGATACGGGCGTGCTAAAAGACCTGGCAATGCCTGGATATCTACTGACGTACCGGGATTTCCTAGAGAGCGAGCCTCACGATGAGAGGACGGGAGATGAGGAGGACCATCCTGAGAGTGAGGAGCCAGGGGACGATGAGGACAACTGACGCACCCCCCATCTAACAATTCGTCTAACAAACCTGTTAGATTCAGCACGATTTCCCCTGATGCGCATCGCGCTACGTTTGAGGTGTCCCTTCGCCGTTTCCCCAGTTGACCCCCTGTGGTACTCTACTCGGGCACTGATGTGCGGGTGTGGCGGAACGGCAGACGCGCATGGTTCAGGTCCATGTGGGCTTAGGCCCGTGAAGGTTCAACTCCTTTCACCCGCACCATCGCAGACACACGAGGCCCCGGATCTCCGGGGCCTCGCGGCGTCCTGCATCCGGTTTGAGGTCCCGGTCCCTCCCCGGGGGAGACGAGATACCCCCTTAGCGGGTACAGTACTACCCAGGCAGCTCGTTCGAAGGACGGCACATGGATCCGTTCTCACCGGTCAAGGGCAAGTGCACGTGGTGGCGCGAGGTCATCATCGACGAGGACCTGCACAACACCACGATCAAGCACGAGGACAAGCGGGTGCGATGCACGTGCTTCGTCGAGGGCTACTTCTGGCTGCATCAGTTCGCCGAGGTGCCCGAGGATTGTCCGCAGATCCGCCACTGCCGCTACTACATCAAGAGCGGCTGACCTGCGGGTCTCTGAAATACCACAGATGCTTGGTAACGGCTGGGTAACTTCCCCTTGCGCGCGCTTGCTCGCGGCTCGATACTCCTCGCTCACCTGCGATTCACCACACTTGAGCGAGATGGAGCACACGGCTGATGTACGTACTGCGCACAACCCTCATCCACATACTCCGCCCCAGGGGCAGAGACGAGATACTTCCCCTGCTTGAGCGAGCCGTTTTTGGTGTCGGGATGATCAATCCGCTGACTGCGATCCCGCAGCTCTATCAGATCTGGGGTCTTCAGGCGGTGGGCGGGCTCAGCCTGTTCACCGTATGTGCGGCGCTTCTGATGTCTGTCCTCTGGACCGCGTACGGTGCGCTCACGCGCCAGGCCGCGATCTGGGCGACCAGCGTGGTGTGGATCGCCATGAACGGGGCGACAGTGGCCGGGGTGCTCGCCTTCTCGTAAGCCTTCTGCGGTGCTTGGCAGCACGGTGTTTGCCTGCCCGTGTATCATTTGTGGGAGCGGCCCGTGCAGCTTCGGTCGCCCGAAGGACGGGCATCGTATTTCGCTGCTGCCGCAACGTAGTTCAAGGAGGCCCATGGAGTTCACCGTACTCGGCCTGTCCGAGGATGTCCGTGCGGGCGTCACCGCGCTCGGCTATACGAAGCCGACACCCGTGCAGGAACAGGCTATACCCGTAGCGCTGGCAGGCGACGACATCCTTGCCTGCGCGCAGACCGGTACCGGCAAGACGGCAGCATTCCTCCTGCCGACCATGCAGCGCATCTCGACGGAGGGCAAGATCCGGGCGCTCGTGGTGACGCCGACCCGTGAACTGGCGACCCAGATCGAGGTTGAGGCTCTCGTCATCGGCGAGCACACCGGGCACTCGGTGCTTGCGGTGTACGGCGGGGTTCCGTACGTGACGCAGCTCAAGGCGCTCCGCCGTGGGGTGGACCTTCTCGTGGCGACGCCGGGTCGTCTGCTCGACCTGGAGAGTAAGGGCGAGATCGATCTTTCCGGCGTCGAGATCCTCGTGCTCGATGAGGCGGACCGGATGCTCGACATGGGCTTCTGGCCGGACGTGAGCCGTATCCTGCGCCTTCTGCCCCCCGAGCGGCAGAACATGCTCTTCTCGGCGACGCTCTCCGACGAGGTCCTGAGGGTCATAGGCAAGGCGGTCCACGATCCGATACGCGTGGATGTCTCTCCCGCGTCGGTCCCTGTCGATGCCGTCGAGCAATATGTCTATCCGGTCAATGCTTCTCAGAAGACCGAGTTACTGGTCGCCCTCCTGAAGGAGATCGACGAGTATCGCGCGATCGTCTTCACCCGCACGAAGCAGCGCGCCGACCGGCTGGACGCTGCCCTGAGGGTGAGTGGTGTTCAATCCGACACCGTCCACTCAGATCGCTCGCAGAGCCAGCGGGAACGCACGCTCGCCGACTTCAAGTCCGGCAAGCACGCGCTCCTGGTCGCCACCGACGTGATGGCGCGCGGCATCGATGTGGAGAGCGTGACCCACGTCATCAACTACGACGTGCCCGACCGGCCCGAGGACTACGTGCACCGCATCGGCCGCACCGCGCGTGCCGGAGAGACGGGCGTGGCGATCAGCCTGCTCTCGCACGACGAGCTCGAGCCGCTGCGCCACATCGAGCGTGTGGTCGGCAAGGTCATGGAGGCTCGCGACGTCGAAGGCTTCGACTACCTCGATCGCGTGGTCCCACGTGCCGATCGGGGGAGCGCGACCGCGGCACCCCGCACGCTTTTCAGCGGCGGCGTACACCGCCGTGGCGGCCGGTCCGGCCGCACGCGTCGATTCTAGGCACCTGCGCACAGGCCGGATGTCTGCCGTGAGTGAGATGCTCTCCGACAGGGCGGTAGCGGCGTTCCGGGAGCGCGTCTACGCACACTACCGCGACCACGGGCGCCACGACCTTCCGTGGCGTCTGACCCGCGACCCGTATGCGGTCCTCGTGAGCGAGGTCATGCTGCAACAGACGCAGGTCTCACGCGTCGCCCCGTACTACGAGGAGTGGATGGAGCGGTTCCCGACGCCCGAGGCGCTTGTCGCGGCCCCCCTCGAGGCGGTATTGCGCCTGTGGCAGGGGCTCGGTTACAACCGTCGCGCG
>SKKZ01000076.1 GCA_007123455.1 Coriobacteriia bacterium
ATTTCAATTAAAAAACAAATAAACAAACGTAACCTATAATTTCTATTGACATGGTAGGTATTATCCTTTATATTTAGAGGCAAACATTCACACCGAAAATAATCGGTAATCAAGGAACAGTTATAAGGAGAGCTGGTTATGCGTTATTACAATCGTGTTGAAAACTTAGTCGGTGCCACCCCCCTGGTTCGGCTTAACCGGGTCACTGCCGGCTTAAGACCTACAATAATGGTTAAATTGGAATCTATGAATCCCGGCGGCAGTGTCAAAGACCGTATTGGACTGGCCATGATCGAAGACGCGGAAAGAACCGGGCAGCTTAAGCCTGGCGGCACTATTGTTGAAGCCACTGCCGGTAATACGGGAGTGGGCCTGGCCATAAGCGCCGCCGCAAAAGGTTACCGCTGTATTTTTGTTATGCCTGATAAAATGAGCCAGGATAAAGTTTATTTGCTCAAAGCATACGGGGCTGAAGTGGTCATTACCCGGACTGACGTTCCCCCGGATTCACCAGAAAGTTACAACGGCGTTGCAGACAAGCTGGCCGGAGAGATCCCCGATGCATTCAGGCCCAACCAGTTTGCCAACCCGATTAACCCCACAGCCCACTATCAGACTACGGGGCCTGAAATATGGGCGGATACCGATGGCCTGGTGGATGTCCTGGTTGCCGGTATCGGCACGGGAGGTACTATATCGGGAACCGGACGTTTTCTAAAGGAGAAGAAACCTTCCCTCAAGGTGGTGGGTGCTGATCCTGCCGGTTCAATACTTTCCGGCGACTCGCCGAAACCTTACAAGGTGGAAGGTATTGGTGAAGATTTTTTCCCTGATACTTATGATCGTGAGATAGTTGATGATATGATCCGGATCACTGACCAGGAATCTTTCAATATGGCACGGCGGCTGACCCGTGAGGAAGGATTGCTTTCAGGAGGATCTGCCGGCACAGCAGTCGCGGCTTCCCTGAAATATGCTGCCCGCCTCGACGAAGATAAACTAATTGTAGTAATCTTGCCCGATACCGGCCGCAACTATATCTCCGGATTTCATTCCGATCAATGGATGGAAATAAACGGGTATAACGTATAAAAAGAAAGGGTGTTGGAAATGCAGAATAAAAAATTCGCCACGCGTGCTATTCATGCCGGTCAGGAGGCTGATCCGTCAACCGGAGCAACCATAGTCCCGATTTATGCCACTTCCACCTTTACCCAGGAAACTCCGGGAGAACACAAAGGATACGAGTATTCCCGGACCGGTAACCCGACCAGGTCAGCGCTTCAAGAGTGCCTGGCATCCCTGGAAGGGGCTCGGTACGGGCTGGCTTTCTCTTCCGGTTCAGCAGCTACCGATGCAGTAGTAAACCTGCTGGAACCCGGCGAAAACCTGGTTTCCTGCTCTGAAGTCTATGGTGGCACCTTCCGACTGTTTAACAGTATTTACGGACGCAGGGGCCTCCAAGCAACCTACGTGGACGATTTCCGCCCAAAATCCTTCGCAAATGCCCTGACCCCAAAAACCAGGATGGTCTGGTTGGAAAGCCCGACTAACCCCCTGTTAAATATTTTCGATATACAATCTATCGCCAAACTTGCCCATAATAACGGAACGCTCGTGGTCGTGGACAACACTTTCGCCACTCCTTACCTGCAGAATCCCCTGGCCCTGGGGGCAGATATAGTTGTGCACAGCACCACAAAATATTTAAACGGCCATTCAGATCTGATCGGAGGGGCAGTTGTTACCTCCAACCAGTCCCTGCACGAAGAAATGGGCTTCTACCAGAATGCGGCCGGCGCAGTCCCTTCGCCGTTTGATTCATGGCTGGTTCTGCGTGGTATAAAAACGCTCAAGGTTCGCATGGAAGCCCATCAGCGGGGAGCAGATGAAATTGCCTCATTCCTGCAAGACCATGCAGCAGTAGAGAAAGTTTACTATCCCGGCTTAAAACAGCATCCCGGGCATGATCTGGCCTTAAAACAGATGAATGGCTGGGGCGGTATGGTATCATTCACATTAAGCGATCCGGCCCGCGTAGATTCCTTTTTCCGGAAATTGAACCTATTTGCTGTGGCAGAAAGCCTGGGCGGTGTAGAGTCGCTGGCCTGTCACCCCTGCACCATGACTCATGCCACCATTCCGGAAGAGAAACGTAAAGCCCTGGGTATTACATCACAGCTGGTCCGGCTCTCTGTTGGCCTGGAGGATCCGGCGGATCTTATTGAAGACCTGCAAGAAGCCCTTGAGGCTTAAAGATATAAAAGAAATTCTTCGTTTTCAACCCCGGAAGCGCCAATTTATTTAAAATAACTGCTTGACAATATACCCTTGCAGGGTATATAATTCCCAAAACAATACCCTGGTAGAGTATATTTACAGGGTTGAAAATTTATACATGTGACCGGAAACAAAATCCGCGTGGAGATGGGTTTCCAGGACGGCGACAATTTCCATCTTAAACGCTTTGGCTTTTTCCAGGTACGGCCCAATATCGCGCACCGGGTCCACCGCTACACATTTTTTCCCGCTGCCAATCACATAAGAACACTGGGCGATATTGGGCGTATAGATTTGAGCAATTTGCATGGAACACAAATCTCCCTGAAGCACATTCAGCCTGTTTTACGAAGACAAGGCTACGCTGTTGATGGCTTCGGATATGCTGGGGTGAACATGCATCATTTCCTGTAAATCATATACTGTGGTACCGCAGTGCATGGCCACGATCAGTTCGTGGATCAGCTCGCCTGCTTCAGGTCCGATCAAGTGCGCGCCCAAAATCCGGCCGCTTTTTTCATCGAGAACCAGTTTGACAAAACCCGCTGTTTTTCCTATGGCCATAGCACGTTTCTGATGTGAGAAGGAAAAACGCTGCACTTTTACCGGGTATCCTGCTTCTACCGCGCCATTCTCGCTCAATCCCGCTCCGGCTATTTCCGGCTCTGTAAAAACAGCAAAGGGGATGAGTCTGTCACTGGACCGTATCTCTTCCCCTCTTAACAAATAGCCGGAAAGCAGGAGCGCATCATGCCAGGCTTTATGGGTAAACATCATCCCCCCGATGACATCTCCTATGGCCCATATCCCTTTCACGTTCGTTTGAAAGCCTTCGTCAACAGCGATGAAACCCTTTTTGTCAGTTTGAATTCCTGTCTTTTCCAGGTCGAGCATATCGGTGTTCGGTGCCCTTCCCGTCGCCACCAGGATTCGGTGGGCGCTGTATCGTGCCGTTACTTTTTCGGTTTCAACTGCGAGATAAGCACTGCCGTCTTCTGAACCCGCTGAACGAATGTGGGTATTAGCTAGCAAGGTTATGCCTTCAGACTCGAGTACCCGGTAAATTTCCTCCGAAATTTCCGGTTCAAGGTTGGCAGCAAGGCGGGGGCCGCGATACAAAATGGTAACCTCCACCCCCAGGCGGGCAAACAGCTGGGAAAACTCCAGGGCAATGCTCCCTCCACCCACAATAAGCAAACTGCGCGGCAGGTCTTCCATTTCCATTGCTGAAGTTGACGTTAAGTAATCGATATCGCTTAAACCCGCAATAGGGGGCAAAGCAGGTCGCGCGCCAGTAGCAATCACAATTTTTTCTGCTGTTAAAGATTGACCATTCACCTCAATAGTGTGTGGGGCGGTAAAGGCTGCCTTTCCCTGGTAAAGCACAATTTGTTCATTTTTTTCTATCGCTTCATCGGTGTTCTGCCTCAAACCTCCAATGATCCTCTCCTTGCGTTCTACCATCGCCTTCCAATCTGCCGTTGGGGGGGCTGCAATTACACCCAACTTGCCTGCATCGCGCACGGCCTGCATCGCTCGGGCAGAGCTGATCAAGATTTTTGAAGGG
>SKKZ01000099.1 GCA_007123455.1 Coriobacteriia bacterium
ATCGGGTTCTCGCTTTGCACCAACGTGGCAGGCAGTGATCACGGGCACGAGGAGGTGCTCGCAGCAGGAGAATCCGCGGCCCCGGTTCTCGGGGGCATCGTGGCTGATATACTTACCCGGCTGTGAAAACGAGTGGCAGCATGAGGCTGCCGTGGGACAGAGAGGCTTCACGAATGGATCATCACATCAAAAACCCCGGTCTGGCCGCAGCGGGCAAGGCCCGCATCGAATGGGCCGACCGCGACATGCCGGTGCTCGCCTCGATACGCGAGCGCTTCGAGGCGGAGAAGCCGCTCGACGGCCTACGTGTGAGCGCGTGCCTGCACGTCACCACCGAGACCGCGAACCTTATGCGCACGCTCGCCGCCGGCGGTGCCGACGTGGTGCTCTGCGCGAGCAACCCGCTTTCCACCCAGGACGACGTGGCGGCTGCCCTCGTCTCCGAGTACGGTATCCGCACCTACGCGATCAAGGGCGAGGACACCGAGACGTACTACGCGCACATCGACGCCTCGATCGAGCACCGGCCGCACATCACGATGGACGACGGCGCCGATGTCGTGGGGCGCATCCATGCCGATCGCCCTGAGGCGCTCGCCGATATAATCGGTGGCACCGAGGAGACCACCACGGGCGTCATCCGTCTGAAAGCGATGGCGGCCGATGGCGCGCTCAAGTACCCGATCATCTCGGTGAACGATGCCGACACCAAACACCTCTTCGACAACCGCTACGGCACCGGCCAGTCAACCATCGACGGCGTTATCCGTGCGACCAACCGGCTGATGGCGGGTCGCAACGTCGTCGTCTCCGGCTACGGCTGGTGCGGGCGTGGTGTCGCGATGCGCGCGAGCGGACTTGGTGCCAACGTCATCGTGTGCGAGATCGATCCCTTGCGTGCGCTCGAGGCAGTCATGGACGGCTACCGTGTGATGCCGGCGGTCGAAGCTGCCGCCGAGTGTGATGTCTGGGTCACCGTCACCGGCAACATCAGCGTCATCGACTCTCCCATGTTCGAGGCGCTCAAGGACGGTGCCATCATCTGCAACTCGGGTCACTTCAACTGCGAGATCAACATCGCACACTTGCGCGAGAAGGCCAGTGCCGTGCGCGAGGTGCGCCCCCTCGTCGAGGAGTTCACCCTGCCCGACGGCCGACTCATCTACCTTCTCGCCGATGGCAGGCTCGTGAACCTCGCGTGCGCCGAGGGTCATCCGGCCTCGGTCATGGACATGTCCTTCGCGAACCAGGCGCTCTCCGCCGAGTACATGGTGAAGAACCACGCCTCGCTCGAGCCGGGCGTCTACCCGGTTCCGCGCGACATCGACGAGGGCATCGCCGCGCTCAAACTCGCGACGATGGGTGTGAACATCGATACGCTCACCGCCGAGCAGGAGAAGTATCTTGCGTCGTGGCAGGAGGGCACGGTCTAGCCGTCCGGCCCGGCCGAGTAGCCGCAGTCCCGACTCTCGCCGTTTCACAGGAGGTCAACTGATGCCGATCGAAAACATCCCGCGCACCATCTGGTGGGAGGAGGGCAAGGTCATGCTCGTCGACCAGACCCGCCTTCCGCTCGTGGGCGACGTGCTTGTGTGTAACAACTACAAGGGCGTGTGCCTGGCCATCAGTACGCTCGCCGTACGGGGTGCGCCGGCTCTTGGTGTGGCCGCGGCGCTCGGCATGGCCCTCTGGGTGGTCGAGGACTCATGGGACATCTACGACCACCGCGAGTTCCTCCGAGCGCTCGATCTGGTAGCACACGACATCACCTCGACGCGTCCTACGGCGACCAATCTGTTCTGGGGTGCCGAGCGCATCCGGCGGCTTGCGCACGACAACAAGGAACTGCCCCTCGATGAGCTACGTGATCTCATCGTGCAAGAGGCGCTCGCGATGCAGGCCGAGGACGAGGAACGCAACCGGGCGATCGGCGCCAATGGTGCGGAGTTGCTCGCCGAGGGCTCCCGGGTGCTTACACACTGCAACGCCGGCTCGCTCGCGACCGCCTACTTCGGGACTGCGCTCGGCGTCATCTTCACGGCGCACGAGCAGGGCAAGATCGAACGTGTGTGGATCGACGAGACCCGGCCGGTCCTGCAGGGCACGCGCTTGACCGCATGGGAGCTGCGCGTGGCGGGTATACCGTCGACGCTCATCACGGACAGTATGGCTGCGAGTGTGATGAAAGCCGGGGATGTCGATGCGATCATCGTAGGTGCGGACCGCATCGCGGCCAACGGTGACGTCGCCAACAAGATCGGCACCTACGGGCTTGCCGTGCTCGCCAAAGAACATGACATACCGTTCTATGTCGCCGCGCCGACCTCGACCGTCGATCTGACCATCGAGAGCGGGGACGAGATCGAGATCGAGGAGCGCGACCCGCTTGAAGTTGCCGGCTTCACGGCTTCCGGCATGTTCGAGCCCGACTCAGAGACCGCGACCAAGGCATTCGACATGCTGACCGAGGAGGGCCCCTACTCGATGCCCATGCAGCGCGGCCACCAGATGCAGCTCACTCGCAAGGGCGGCGCGTACCAGTTCGACGGGTGGTTCCGCATGGCGCCGCCGGATGTAGACATCTACAACCCGGCATTCGACGTGACCCCTGCGAAGTACGTGAGCGCGATCATCACCGAGTGCGGCGTTGCGCGTCCTGACTACGCTGACTCGCTCTCGGCGACCTGCTCCGGAGCCGGAGGGCTCGACGAGCTTCGCAAGAGGTAGGAGCTGAGCTTATGGACGCCGTCGAGCTTGCTCGAATCGTCCTGACGCTGCTGGCCATCGTCGGTGTGGGCTGGCTGCTCCGTGTCACGGGAGTCCTGTCACCCGATGATGCGCGTCCCATACATGCGGTCATCATCTATGTCGGTCTGCCCGCTCTCATCTTCCGATCCGTGCATCCCGCGCCGCTCGGTCCGGAACTTGGCGTTGTAGCGCTCGTAGCCTGGATCGTCTTTGCGATCACCGCGCTTCTCGCGTGGCTGCTCTCGCGTCTCATGAAACTGCCGAGGCCGGTGGCGGGCGGGTTCATCCTCGCTGCATCGCTCGGGAATACCGGCTACATCGGCTACCCGGTCTCCCAGGCACTCCTCGGCGACGAGGGCCTCGTGAGGGCGATCTTCTACGATGCGTTCGGCACGGTAGCAGCCCTCTTGCTGGTGGGCCTCGTGATAGCGCAGCGTTTCGGTGAGCGTGTCGGTCCGCCCCTCAGTCCGTTGCGCGAGGTCTTGCGCTTTCCTGCCGTATTGGCGCTCGGTGCGGCGCTCTTGCTGCGGCCATTCCCGGTTCCGGAAGTGTTCAGTTTCGGGTTAGATGCACTTGCTAGCCTGGTGGTGCCTTTGATCATGCTCTCTGTGGGCCTCACGTTGGAGGTGAGGCGACTGGCCGATCGTCCGCTGACGCTTGGGACGCTCGGCGTGGTGCGCCTGCTCGTCGCGCCGATGATCGCACTCGTGCTCGGTCGGCTGCTGCTTGACGATTCCGCTGCGGTGCGCCTGGTGGCGCTCGAGGCGGGCATGCCGTCGATGATGCTCTCGATAGTGATCGGGGCGCGGTTCGGACTGGACACGGAGTTCCTCGCGGCTGCGGTCGTTCTGACGACGATGGCCTCGGTGGTCACTATCCCGCTCGTGCAGATAGTGGCGGGCTGAGATCCGATACGCGCGGACCTCCCTGGCCGAGGGGGCGGGGAGTGGGGCGGATGCTGTGGTCGGGCGTACTCGAGCTGCTGCTTCCGACCCGATGCGCCGGCTGCGAGCTGCCCGGTGCGCTGCTGTGCGATGAGTGCAGGTCGGCGCTCCCCCTGATAGAAGCGGTCTGGGCGTGCCCGCGCTGTGGGG
>SKKZ01000191.1 GCA_007123455.1 Coriobacteriia bacterium
GAGCTTCCCGCCGAGGTGCTCGGCTATGAGCCGCATCTTGCGCTCGATGGGGGTTCCGACGGGCTCGACGTCGTACGGCGTATCGCCTCAGAAGCAGCGTCGTGGCTCGTTCCCGGCGGTGTGCTTGCGATGGAGATTGACGAATCATCCGCACAAGGTGCTTCCGAAGGAGTAGGGGAGTGGTATCAAGAAGTAAGAGTGGTAAGGGACCTCGCCGGACGGGACCGCGTGGTCGTCGCCCGGAGGAGATAGGTTCGTCAAGCCAGGGCAGTCCATGATGATCGGAGGCGATTGGCGATGAGCAAGGTGTTTCACATCGATCCGGAGAACCCGTCAGCAGAAGTGATAAATCTCGCCGCCACGGTACTGCGTGACGGCGGGATAGTCGTATTCCCGACAGAGACCGTTTACGGTATCGGGGCGGCTGCGCACTCGTGTTTCGGCCCCCATGAGATATTCGACATCAAGGTCCGTCCTCTGGAGAAGCCTCTGCCCTGGCTCGTCGAGGACGAGGATGCGCTCGACACCTACGGCATCGAGGTGCCTGAGTACGCGCACAACCTAGCGAAAGCGTTCTGGCCCGGCGCGCTCACCCTGGTGGTGAAGGCCTCCGACGTGGTGGGGAAGGACTTCCGGGCCGACGACGGCACGGTGGGACTCCGCAGCCCCGACCACGAGGTGGTCATGGAGCTCATCCAGGCATCAGGCGGCCCGATAATCGCCACCTCCGCGAACACGAGCGGTGTTCCGGCTCCCGGCGACTTCGACAGTGTCGAGGAACGCATCATCGCCGCCGCCGACGTTGCCCTCGACGGGGGAGAAACCGAACACCGTACGCCCTCGACAGTCGTGGACTGCACCGGTTCGGAGCCTGCGATCATCCGCGAGGGCGCCATCCCGTCCGAGCGCATCATGGAAGCGGCCAGAGTCGGCGTCTAAGCTCCGGGGCGTGCACAGCGTCCGTCCACCGGGTGGTATACAATCGGCGGTGGCATCCGGCCGGATGCCACCGCCGCACCGTTCCCGAGCCGGAAGGGCCCCGATTCATGCGTATCTCGATCGGCAGCGACCATGCAGGCTTCCAACTCAAAGAGAAGCTCGAGTCACATCTGCGTGAACTCGGCCATGAAGTGACCGATGTCGGTACTCATGACGAGGAGTCCGTGGATTATCCGGATCTTGCGGCCGCCGTCGCACGTGCGGTTGGCGCCGGCGAAGCGGAGCGCGGCGTCCTCGTGTGCGGCTCGGGCATCGGCGTCGCCATCGCCGCCAACAAGGTCGACGGGGTGCGCGCAGCCAGCGTCAGCGATCCCGAGATGGCCCGCATGTCGAGGCTGCACAACGATGCCAACGTGGTCACCATGGGAGGTCGCTATCTTTCCGAGGAGGTCGCGCAGGACATCGTCGACACCTTCCTGGACACGGAGTTCGAGGGCGGACGGCACCAGCGCCGCGTAGACAAGATCACCGCCCTCGAGCGGAATCGTGGGTGAACGACCGGACCGGTGAGCTCCGCGGCCGGCAGGCCGCATGAGAAGAAGGGGAGCGCGACGCTCATGACTCTGAAATACATCCCACAGATCGATCCCGAGGTCGCATCGGCTCTCGACGCCGAGCTCGCGCGGCAGCGTGACACGATCGAACTCATCGCATCCGAGAACTTCACCTCACTCGCCGTCCTCGAGGCGGCGGGCACTGTGCTGACCAACAAGTACGCCGAGGGCTACCCGGGCAAGCGGTACTACGGCGGGTGCGAGAAGGTCGACATCGTCGAGAACCTGGCCCGCGACCGCGCCAAGGAACTATTCGGTGCCGAGCATGCCAACGTACAGCCGCACGCGGGCGCCCAGGCAAACATGGCGGTCTACTTCGCGATGCTCTCGCCCGGCGATACCATCCTCGGCATGAGCCTCGCTCACGGTGGACATCTCACGCACGGCTCTCCCGTGAACTTCTCGGGCAAGCTCTATGACGTGGTGGCTTACGGTCTCGATCCGGAGACCGAGACCATCGACTACGACGAGGTCGAGCGTGCGGCCAAGGAACACCAGCCGAAGATGATCGTCGCCGGTGCGAGCGCCTATCCCCGCGTCATCGACTTCGAGCGATTCCGCGCAATCGCTGACGGCGTCGGTGCGTATCTTCTCGTGGACATGGCGCACATAGCCGGCCTCGTCGCAACCGGGGCACACCCCTCACCGGTCCCGCACGCCCATTTCACCACCTCTACCAGCCACAAGACCCTACGGGGTCCTCGCTCCGGGTTCATCCTGTGTGATGAGGAGTTCGCCCAGGCCGTCGACAAGGCGGTCTTCCCGGGCATGCAGGGCGGGCCGCTCATGCACATGATCGCGGCGAAGGCCGTCGCGTTCGGCGAGGCGATGAAGCCCGAGTTCGCGACCTACATCGACCAGGTCGTGGTCAACGCCAAGGCAATGGGTGCAGCGATGGCCGAATGCGGGCTGCGGCCTGTCTCCGGTGGCACCGACAACCACCTGTTGCTCGTCGATCTCACGCCCGCCGGCATCACGGGCAAAGACGCCGAGGCGCTGCTCGAGGACGTGGGCATCACCGTGAACAAGAATTCCATCCCCAACGACAAGGAGAGCCCGTTCGTCACGAGCGGCATCCGTGTCGGCTCACCTGCGATGACTACACGTGGCTTCACCGAGGGTGAGGCGCACACGGTCGGATGTCTCATCGCTGACGCGATCTTCAACCGCGATGACGAGCAGCGGCTCACCGACATCTCCGCACAGGTGGCCGCGATGCTCGCGGACCATCCGCTCTATCCCGAGCTCTAGCCGGCCTCAGGTGAGGAGCTGAATGGTGACGAGGGAGGTGTCGGCCCGGATGCAGTACAAGGCGGATCACCCGAACGTCGTGGTTATGGATCACCCGCTCATACAGCACAAGCTGTCGATCTTGCGCGACGTCGGGACGGGCGCGAAGGAGTTCCGCGAGCTCGTCAAGGAGCTCGCCATGCTCATGGCCTACGAAGCGACACGGGACTTCCAGCTCGTGGAGACGACCGTGACTACGCCGGTCGCCGAGGCGAACACCTACGTGCTCGCGGGGAAGAAGGTCGCGGTGATCCCGATACTGCGTGCCGGCCTCGGCATGGTCGACGGCATCCTCGAACTGATACCTGCCGCGAAGGTCGGCCACGTCGGTCTTTACCGCGACCCCGAGACGCTCAAGCCGGTTGAGTACTACTGCAAGCTGCCGGGAGACATCGGTGAGCGCGATATACTCATCATCGACCCGATGCTCGCGACCGGCGGCTCGGCGGCGGCGGCGGTGCAGTTCCTCCGCGACAAAGGCGCGCGCTCGATCAACCTGCTCGTGCTCGTCGCGGCTCCTGAGGGTATCGAAGAGGTCGTCAGGAGTTGCGAGAACGTGCGCATCTACACATGCTGTGTCGACAGCCATCTAAACGATCACGGCTACATCGTGCCCGGCCTCGGTGATGCAGGCGACCGTCTTTTCGGCACCCGGTAGCGACAGGAAGGCGCGCGGACCATGCCCCGCCCCTCGTGGGACGACTACTTCATCGGTATCGCCGAGCAGGTCGCCGGGCGCTCTACGTGTCTGCGCCGCCAGACCGGCGCGGTGCTCGTGAAGGACCGCCGCATTCTGGCGACCGGGTACAATGGGACTCCCGCCGGTCTGCGGCACTGCGAGGAAGTCGGCTGCCTGCGCGAGCAGCGCAGCATCGCATCAGGCAGCCATCACGAGCTTTGCCGGGGTATCCATGCCGAGCAAAACGCGGTCATCCAGGCGGCCAAGCACGGCATCACTATCGATGGCGCGACAGCGTACACGAC
>SKKZ01000179.1 GCA_007123455.1 Coriobacteriia bacterium
AGGCGCTCGACGCCGAAGCGCCTTGCCGACTCCATCGTGCAGCCGACAATGCCGAGCGCCACCGCAGGTGATCTCTCCTCGGTGCTGCCCTACCGCCACCTCACCGGCATCCTCGAGTTTCTGGAGGCGATGGACGCACTTGCCCCGGGGGTGGCAGCCCCTTCGACGCTCTTCTACGGTGTGGAGGTGAAGTTCTATTCCTCGCGTCTGGAACTCGACTCCGACCTCCAGACGCCCGTGCGAGGCCTCTATACAGTCGGTGACGGTGCGGGGGTGACGCGCGGCCTCGTGCAGTCGGGTGCAAGCGGGGTGATCGCGGCGCGCGCTGTCGTTCGTGAACGTGGCCGCTGATCGTCGGGCGCGTGCGACAGTCGCAAGCGCTTCGTTTGCGGCGCAGCGGGAGGCCTGATACCATACCCCCCGGGGTATAGTATGCCGAGTCCGATCCGGAGGTCGCTACCCGTGGATGCTGCTCAAGGCGCAACCGGCACCGTCCTGCTTCGTGCCGCCAGAAGCCTGTCGGCGTCACTTGTCTGGGCGATTCCGATCTCGATGGCGGCCGGTTTCGCTGCGGGACTCCTTGCAGACCTCGATTCGTTGAGAGTCCTCGTGCTCCCCCTCACGATGCTGATGGTCTATCCGATGCTCGTGAACGTGAAGATGCGCGAAGCATTCAGTCTTTCCGATTCGCGTGTCGTGGGTGCCGCGATGGCGTTGAACTTCCTCGTCCTGCCGCTCGTCGCATGGCTGCTTGCCCGGGTCTTCTTCGCGAGTGACGCAGGTCTATTCGTGGGCATGATACTCGCCGGTCTCTTTCCGACAAGCGGCATGACCATCTCCTGGACCGGTTTCGCCAAGGGCAATGTGGGCGCTGCCGTGAAGATGACGGTTATCGGACTGATCGTGGCATCGCTGCTGGCTCCCGTGTATCTGAAGGGACTTGCCGGCCACGTCGTCCCGGTCGATCTGCTCGGGGTGCTCACGACCGTTGCACTGGTGGTGGCGGTACCGCTGATCGCTGCGCAGCTCACCAGGTTAGCCCTCGTGAGGCGGTTCGGGCCAAAGAGGTTTGGCGTGCGTATCGCGCCGTTGTTTCCCGGCATGAGCGTGCTCGGAGTGCTCGGCATCGTCTTTCTCGCAGTGGGCTTGCAGGCCGAGACGATCGTCTCCCGACCCGAGCTTGTGCTTGTCATAGCCATGCCGCTACTCCTCTTCTACCTGCTCAATTTCGGGCTTTCGACCCTCGTGGGCCGCGCGCTGTTTGCCCGCGGCGACGCCATCGCCCTCGTCTACGGCACGGTGATGCGCAACCTGTCCATCGCGCTCGGCATCGCCATAACCAGTTTCGGGCCCGAGGCCGCGCTGGTACTTGCGGCTGCATATGTCGTGCAGGTGCAGGCGGCCGCGTGGTACGTTCGATTCACCGATCGGGTGTTCGGGCCGGCGTCGTTGGCCTGAGGTCGAACAACTGTTGATGGGTAGGTTATAGATAGGCGTCTGAGTAATGGGGGGGCGTATGCCCCGGGAGGAGGTGTCGGGTGATGCGAGTACTCGTAGCGACCGACCTGTCCGCGGCGGGGATGCTCTCAATCGAGGCGCTCATCGGCTGCAACCCCGAGTTGTTTGACGGAGTCACGCTTCTGCATGTGATAGAAGCCGATCACTACATGGCTGGCGGTTCGATCACCGAGGTCATCGAGTGGGCGGAGAAGCAGCTCGCCGAGGAAGCGAACGGGCTCGCTGACGCCGGATTCATGACCGACTGGCGTGTCGAGCAGGGCCCTGCAGCCGACATCGTCCAAGGCATAGGGACCGAGATAGCGGCTGACCTCATTGTGGTCACCGATCGCGGTAAGGGCGGTGCCGCGGGACGCCTCCTCGGCAGCACGGCTGAGCGTATCGCCCAAGCCGGGGAGATTCCGGTGCTCGTCGAGCGGGTCGAAGAGCGGGACACCTCCTGGTGCCGACTGGGTGAGGGCTCACCATTCACCCGGCCGCTGGTCGCCGCCGACCTTGATGACACACTTAGGCGCCTCGCTGTCACCGCCGGACGGCTGCCCGGCCGCGAATCGATTCGCGTGGTCCACGTGGCGTCTCCCGGCTCCGACCTCTCCCAGGCCCATGCCTTCATCGAGGCCGAGACGGCGCCCACGCCGATCGAGGACTCGGAGATCGTGGTCACAGAAGGGCGTGACCCGGCCGAGCAGATCATGGCAGAGGCCCAGGCGAGTGATGCGACGGTCATAGTTCTCGCGCCGCGTCGTCACGGGGTCATCGGCCGACTGGTCTTTGGCAGCGTTGCGATCGCACTGCTCCGGGAGAGCCGCATCCCACTGCTCTTTGCTTAGGAGAGATGCGGTGCGTACACCAGCAGGTACGGAGTGCGATTTCTACTACGAGGACCTGCACCGTGGAGCGGAGCGTCGTGAGTGCCGGGCGGATCGAGCACCCGGCAGCCTTGCGTGGCTCCCGGCGGACTGCGCAATCTGTCCCGTACCCGAGATTCTTCACCGGGCCGGTGGTCCTCACATCAGTGTGAGGATCACGATCCGGTCACTACCACTGGGAATACGCCGCACTGTGCGTGCCGACTGCTGGTGCGAGAGGCATGTGGCCCCTATCGCCGACCCATTGCGCGGATGCGAGGAGTGCAGGGTGGAGAGTGAGGAGATCCTACGCTCGGCATTCGAGGGTGGCGAGCCGCCGGACAACTAGCGTATTTCGGGCCACTCGGGCATACTCTTTCGGGCATATCGCTGACGCTTTCGCGCCCGAAATCAGGGCGTGCATCACCTGAAGAGCGGGGTCGTACGTGGCAGGCATCGTACTGGTCGGCGCCCAGTGGGGCGACGAGGGCAAAGGCAAGATCACCGATCTGATCGCGGACGACTTCGATTACGTCGTCCGCTTCCAGGGCGGCAACAATGCGGGCCACACGGTCATACACGCCGGCCGCACGCTCAAGCTGCATCTCATCCCGAGCGGCATCATGTATCCGCACATCACGCCGGTCATCGGCAACGGGTGTGTGATCGACCCGAAGGTGCTGCTCGAGGAGATGGACCGCCTCGAAGCCGACGGGCTCTCCACCCACCGCCTGCTCATCAGCTGCAACGCGCACATCATCATGCCGTACCACCGTGACCTCGACGGTGCGAGCGAGCATCGCCTCGGCAAGCTCGAGATCGGGACGACGCGCCGTGGCATCGGCCCGGCGTATATGGACAAGGCCTCGCGCATGGGACTGCGCGTGCAGGACCTCACCGACGAGCACATCTTTCGCAAGAAGGTCGAGGCCGCGCTTCACGAGAAGAACGATGTGCTGCAGAAGATCTATGGACTTCCGACCTACACGGTCGATGAAATAGCCGAGGAGTATCTCGCGTACGGTGAGCGTCTTGCCCAACACATCGCCGACACGTCACTTGTGGTGAACAAGGCGCTCGACGCCGACCAGTGGGTGCTCTTCGAGGGAGCCCAGGGCACGCTGCTCGATCTGGACCACGGAACCTATCCGTTCGTGACTTCGTCGAGTCCGATCGCTGGCGGCGCGTGCACGGGCGTGGGCGTGGGACCCAAGCGCATCGACCGAGTGCTCGGCATCGCGAAGGCCTACATCACACGTGTAGGTTCCGGGCCATTCCCGACCGAACTCGATGACGAGGTCGGCGAGCACCTCATCCGCGTCGGTCACGAGTACGGCACCACCACCGGTCGCGAGCGGCGCGCCGGCTGGTACGATGCGGTCATCGTTCGCTACGCGGTTCAAGTGAGCGGCCTTACCGATCTCATCATCACGAAGC
>SKKZ01000218.1 GCA_007123455.1 Coriobacteriia bacterium
CCGGTGAATACCGAGATGGGCAACTTCCTCGGCCCGCGCACGTTCAACGGGGACAACCTCAACTACGATCTGATCAACCTGCGTCGGACCGAAGGCACCGGTCTTCCGCTGGCGTATGGTCCCAACGACACTTCCGAGGCCAAGCCCACCGACTGGGTCGATTGCCTGACCTGCCATCGCGCGCACGGTTCCGACGCGACGATGGAAGGTTTCGCGACCGACCAGAGCGAGGGCTGGGAGACTCTCTGGGGTACCGAGGGTCCGCAGATCCAGTACCCGGGCACCAAGAACGCGTTCCTGCGTCTTGACAACCGCGGGGTATGCCAGCAGTGCCACTACAAGTAGAGGCCTGCTAGTTGGATCGGGTGCATGATACGCGCACTCGCGGGGAGGGTCGGGCAGAGCCCGACCCTCCCTCCTCTGTGCCGTTAGGTGCTCGGTCCGGTCTCGTGCTGCTCGGTGTGGCAGCGACATGGATCCTGCTCGCCGTCGTCTCCTCGGCTCACTTCGTCTTCCAGACCGCCGTGGTGCCCAGGGTGGCCGATCCATCACTTGTGTTTGGTGGCGTGGTTGCCTCGGCGCTGCTGTTGCTCCTGATCGGCGATCGCCCGCGTCGCGCAGACCTGCGGGCTCTCGGCGGTCAGCGCATCGCGCTCGCCGTCGCGGCAGGGGCTCTCGGCCTGGCCGTGGCACCGGCGCTCGTGGTCGTCAATCGCTACTCCGATGCTCCTCCGGGAACGGTGGTGGCCTTCTGGACCACCGTCGTGTGGGGCGCACTCCTCGTCGGCGCGTCCGCACTCACGTTTCGCCGACCCACCCGTGCCGCGGGTGCTCTTGTGGCCGTTGTCGGCTGCATGGCAATCCTCGGCAGCTGGGAGCGGCCCAGTTCCTTCTCACTGCTCGTCAGGTACCCTTTCGAGGAACTCTCGTTCGTTATCGCGGGCATCGCATGGACAGCCTTCGCGGTGATCGTCGGTGGTCTTGCGCGCACGTACGGCGTGCGCGCGGTCTACACGCTTGCGGCTGCCGGCGGGTTCGGCGGTGCGCTCGCGTGGGGACTGCCGGCATCCGGCTGGGACCCTGCCGTGCTCGTGCCGCCGGCGACGGCACTGCCTGCGGTGGCGTCCTTCGGTCTCATGGTGGCGCTCACGGTGCACCTTACCCGGCGCTTCGGAGCCCACCTGCCTGGCACGGCGCTTCTGACCGTGCCTCTCATGGTGACTCTTCTGCTCGTGGTCGAGGAGGCCACAGGTGTGTTCGGCCCCCGACCCATCCTCGTTGACGAGGCGGGCTGGGGCAGCGCTGTCGTCGTGGCCGGTATCGTCGTCGCGCTCGCAGCCGGCAGACGCTGCTCATCGTTCCCGGGCAAGGTGGTTGCCATCCCGGGCCTCGCGCTCGTGGCCGTGTCGGTCGGCGCGGCGCTCTTCGCGCTTGTCGAGCCCGGTGTCGCGGTCTCGGTCTGGGGTACCACGCGCACCGGCGCCGAGTTCGCTGCGGACTTCGTCATCAGCGGATTTCGGACGGTCGGCGGGTGGATGGTCCTGGCGACTGCACTGCTCGCCGCCTCGGCGTGGTGGGAGCGCTCAGGACGCGTGCAGACAGCACTCGCTCTTGTGGCAGCGGTGACGCTCGCTGCGTCGGCCGCGACGATCCGCTTCACTCCGCTCCACACGTGGATGCCGTGGATCCCCTCGGAGGTCCAGCACGACTTCGGGACGGAGTTCGCGGGCATCACATTCGCGCCGGTTCCGGTATCTGTGCAGGTTGTGGGGATTATTGGTGCATGTCTTGCGCTCGCGCTACTGTTGGTTTGGCGTTCGCTATCCGCAAGGGGACCGGTTCCCCGTTCCGACGGCAGCGCAGGAGGTCGTGATCGATGAGACGTGTGTGGATGCTTCTGGTAGTGCTGATGCTCGGCGCCGGTCTGGTGGCCGTACCCGGATGTCGCAAGCAGATGGTCACCGTGCAGACCGGAGAGATCGTTCTGTGCACCAACGGAGAGATCGTCTCGGACACGACCGAGGAGATCGAGGTGCCCGCCGATGAGGTCGGCCAGCACGGCGTTACGACCACGGTCATCACCTGCGAACTGCACGAGAAGCTTGCTTCCCTCTATGCAGCCGCCGAGAAGGCGCTTGCGGACGGGGACATGGAAGCTGCGGAACGGGCACTTGCCGAGATAACCCGGGAGGACCCCGGGTATCGTGATTCAGCTCGCCTGCTCGCCGACGTGCGCGGGGGCACTGCGGCTGCCGGTGGTGGCGCTGCTGGTGGGACGGATCCGGGAGGGACGGCTCCCGGCACTTCCGAAGGCTCAGCGCCGGGCGGAACCGCCCCGGGTGGCTCCTCACCCGGCGGATCGACCCCCTCCACCCCCGACGATGACGACACACCCGTCGGACCCATCGCGAATCTCACGGGCTACATCCCGGACCGTTTGCCTGGTTTTGTCGGGCAGCGCATCTACTCCGACCCCTTCGTGCTCTTCCGGGACTACCTACCCGAGTCTCCCGGCAAGATCGTGCAACTCGCGGTGGAAGTAGAGCAGTTCAAGGATGCCGCGATGGCCGAAGGGTATCTCGATAGCCGTGCGCGGACCCGCTACTCATCCAACGGTCAGGACCTTAAGATCGGCTCGCTCGATGCATACTTCGGCACACGCCCCGATCTCGCCGGGCTTGCCATGACCGATGGAGCCGTGTTGGTGGTGCTCGAGGTCTATACGACGTCAGACAACCCCGCCGAGCACAAGGACGCATTGGTGGCTGCGGCACGGGCGGCGGCGGGTCAGTGAGGCCGTGAAGCGACACGGGCGAGACTCCGCGACGCGAGGGCGGGCAACCTACCCGCCGTATCGCCGTCGCCGTCGCTCGCTCGTTGTCGCGGCTCTGCTGGCATTCGCAATCGGGGCTGCGGCGGCATCTGCCGACGCCGCAAGGATGCTCGCAGATCCGGTGGTGCCCCCTGTGGACGCGTCCGGCCGACCGGGCGCGCCGGTGTTCGCCTTCGACCTCTCCGGCTCCGAGGACGAGCCTCTGCAGCGTCCGGTCTCGGCAGCCGTCACCGACGAGCGCCTCTACGTCAGCGACTCGCTCGCCGGTCACGTCGCCGTCTTCCGCCTCGGTGGCATGCCTGCCGGCACGATCGGTGCCGACCGGCTCGAGGTCCCGGTCTACGTAGCCGTGGGGTCCGAGGCCGGGGAGCTCTACGTCTCGGATCGCGCACTGGCAGCCGTCCTTGCGTTCGACACCGCTGACGGCTCGTTCATCGAGACGATCACGCCCTCGTTCGAGGAGACCGACACGCCCGTCGCCTGGGCACCGATCGCGGTCGAGGCGGCAGACGACGGCACGCTCTTCGTGTCCGACGTGGCTGCCGAGCATCGTGTGTTGCACCTCGAGCGCGATGGGACCGTGATCGGTACGCTGCCCGACCCCGACGCCGACGGCATGCCGGTGGAGTTCGACTTCCCGAACGCGGTCAAATCCATCGGCGAGCGGGTGTGGGTCGCCGACAGCAACAACCGGCGCCTGCTCGAGTTCGGTGAGGGCGGCTCGCTCGTTCGTTCGCTGCCACTCGGACGCCTCATACGCGGGTTTGACGTGGTTCTTGCAGAGACCGACGGACCGGTCTACTTCGCGCTCACCGACTCCTTCTCACATCAGGTGGTGTTGATATCGGAGGTCGGCAGCGAGGTCGCACGACTGGGAGAGCCCGGTTCGGGAGTCGGCGAGCTCCTGTTCCCCAACGATGTCGTCGTGCATGCCGGCATCACCTGGGTCGTCGATACGGGCAA
>SKKZ01000203.1 GCA_007123455.1 Coriobacteriia bacterium
GGTGCGGATCTGAGCTTGACTCCCACTACCGTGGGCATCTGAGGACCTCCCGGATATCGAAGAGCATGGCCTCGACGGCCAGCTGGGGGCTCACATTATACGAGATGCGGCTTCGCGTTACCTTCACCGCGGATAGCGCACGCGCTGCGGCGGCAGGCGTGATGATGGCGGCGATCTCCTCCATAGCATCCATCTCATCGCGATTGACCACAAGGTCATCAAGCCCCTGCGACATCACGAGACAATCCCTCAACCAGCTCTCGGCGATATTGAGGACCTCGGAGACCCCCTCACGCTCACGCGCCGTGAGCTGGCGTTTCTGCCGCTCCTCGAGAGCCTTCAGGCCTTTGCTGCCGAGGAAATCGGCACGCTCGCGCGCCTCCTCGGAGTGCACGGCCTTCAACTCGTCGAGGGGTGCCTTCACCGCACCCAGCAGCGTGCGTGCAGCCTGGAGCACATCGTGCTCGTCGGAGACGGTGAGGTCTTTCAGCGTCTGGAGCATGCGGTCGCGCGCGGCGCGCCGTGGTGGCGACTCGAGAAACTCCCGCGCCCGGACGAGCACGCCGCCTGTGGCAGCGAGTGCGGTGAGGGCCTCTGTCTCCCCCGCCCCGGTGCGTTCGCGCAGCAGGCGCACCGCATCGTCGGGCGCCATGCGACGGAAACGGACGATCTGGCAGCGCGACGCGATGGTGGGAAGCACGCCGTCGTACGTGGTCGACAGCAGGATGATGATGACGTTGTCGGGTGGCTCCTCGAGGGTCTTGAGGAAGGCATTGGCCGAGCCATCGTTGAAGGCATCCGCCGACTCGACGATGTAGATCTTGCGGTCGGCCTCGATCGGCGAGAGATTGACGTCGCGAATGATCTCGCGGACCTGCTCGACCATGTAGGTCGCAGCCCCTTCCGGAGCCACCACGCGTACGTCCGGGTGGGAATCACGCTTGACCCGGCGGCACACGGCGCACGCGCCACACGCGTCGTCGTCACAGAGGATCGCGCAGGCAAGTGCGCGTGCAGTGCTCTTCTTTCCGGCGCCCGCGGGACCGACGAACAGATAGGCATGGGAAACAGCACCACGGCGCACCGCCGCGGCGAGGTGGTCGGCCACCCGATGCTGACCGACGAGCTCGTCCCACACGCACGCCTTCGTCATAGCCGCGCTAGTGTAGCACGGCCGTCAGCACCGGCAGCCGTGCCGCTGCGGCCGACACGCGCTGCGCGACATCTGCGACAGATCCCGTCGCCGGAACGACGACGACACGCTCGGGCTCGTCCTCGGCGATCCGGAGGAAGCCCGTTCGCACCCGCTCGTGAAAATCGATCTCCTCTGCCTCCAGACGGTCGGCCCCTGCGCCGACCGCGCGGGAGAGCCCCTCGGCAGGGTCGAGGTCGAGCACGACAGTGAGATCGGGAACGATACCGGACGTGGCAAACTCGTTGAGTCGCTTCACCTCATCGAGCGGCAGCCCGCGCCCGTAACCCTGATACGCAGTCGTCGAGTCGAAGAACCGGTCACACACCACCGCGCCGCCCGATGCCAGCGCCGGCAATATGACACGGCGTACGAGCTCGGCCCGGCTGGCCTCGTAGAGCAGCAGCTCGGCACGCGGGTCGAGACCGTCGTTGGCACGGTCGAGCAGCACTGTGCGCACCGCCTCGCTTACCGGCGTCCCGCCCGGCTCGCGCACCTCGGTGACGGCAAGACCGGCGTCGCGCAGCGTCTCGGCGAGGAGCGCTGCCTGCGTGGACTTGCCGGTCCCCTCACACCCCTCAATGGTGATGAACACCCCACGTACCATCACAGATCGCCTCCGCCCGTGCCGGCAGCGCCGCGCCACTCGAGCGCGGCGGCGAGGTACAGATTCTCGCCGCGCGCATCGATCGCGACGAATGCGGGAAACCGCTCGAGCTCGAGACGGACGAGCGCCTCGGTGCCGAGTTCGGGGTAGGCGACCGGCTCGGCTGCGGTGACGTGGGTCGCCAGCAACGCGGCCGCACCGCCCACCGTGACGAAGTACACTGCCCCGTACTCGGCACAGGCACGGCGGACCTCCTCGGAGCGCGCGCCCTTCCCGATGGTCGCGACGATACCCGCCTTCAGGAGCGACGGCGTCGCCGGGTCCATGCGCCTGGAGGTCGTCGGCCCTACCGATCCGGCAGGGCGGCCGGCCGCCGGTGGCGTCGGGCCTGCGTAGAAGAGCGTCTGACCGGCCAGCCCGAATGGCAGCTCCCCGGCAAGGCGCACCTCGGTGACGAGGCGCTCGTGGGTCGCATCACGCGCCGTATAGACCGGTCCGCTGAGCAGGACCGCATCCCCCGCGCGCAATCCCGCCAGAGCCTCGCGCGTCGCAGGCAGCGAGACCTCGATCGGAGCGGGTCCCGGAGTCGCCTCATGCAATGGAGCTCACCTCCACACGCGCGGTACGCACCGCGGAGCAACCAACGTTGACTGCGACAGGCAGCGAGGCGATGTGGCACGGTGCCGTGAGCACGTGAGCCGCGAGTGCGGTCACCGTCCCGCCGAGACCGCCCGGCCCGACACCGAGCGCATTGACCTCGGCAAGCAGGCGTTGCTCGAGCCCGGCCAGGTGCGGCTCCGGATGCTCGCTGCCGATCTCGCGCAGCAGGGCCTTCTTCGCCAGAATGGCTACCTTGTCGAAGGTCGCCCCGACCCCTACGCCCACGAGCACCGGAGGGCATGCCGATGTGGCGGTGTGTGCGACCGTCTCGGTCACGAAACGGATCACACCCTCCTCGCCCTCGGCCGGTGAGAGCATGCGCACGGCCGACGCGTTGTCCGAGCCTCCGCCCTTGAGCATGACGTTCACCGTGACCCCGGTGCCCGGCCGGAAGCCCACGTCGATGAAGGCCGGGGTGTTGTCCCCGGTATTGCCGCGGTCGAGGAGCGCGTCACGTGCGATGCTCGTACGCAGCCGGGCATCCGCATACGCGGATGCGACCGCACCATCGATGGCTGCCGGCACGTCACCGCAGACGCACTCGTCCTCTCCGACCTCGAGCAGCACCCAGACCGAGCCGGTGTCCTGACAGAGCGGCACATGGTCGTCTGCCGCGATGCGCGCGTTCTCGAGAAGCTGGCCGAGGACGACACGGCCGCGCGGCGAGCGCTCCCGCTCGAGCGCGGCATGCATCGCCTCGAGCGCATCCGGGCGCAGCGTGGTCGCGGCACGGATGACCGCTTCGTAGACCGCGTCCCCGATGGCTCCGGCCGCGACCATCGCGGGCCTACAGACCCAGGTCCGCGACGGCCCCGGCCACTGTGTCAGCCGAAGCGCGCACCGCCGCGAGCTCGTCATCGTCAAGCTCGATCTCAACCACCTCGCGCACCCCGTCCCTGCCGAGCGATGCCGGGACCGAGAGATACACGTCCGAGATACCGTATTCGCCATCGAGACGGACACAGCTGGGAAGGACCGAACCTGTGTCGCCGAGGACCGCCTCGACCATCGCGGTCACCGACGCCGCGGGCGCATAGAAGGCACTGCCGGTCTTGAGCAGGGCGACGACCTCGGCACCTCCGTGAACGGTTCGCTCGACAAGAGCGGTCACGCGCCCGGCGGGCAGCAGCTCGGTCAGGGGAGTGCCTGCCACCGTGGAGTGACGCGGCAGTGGCACCATCGCGTCCCCGTGCGCGCCGACCACGAGCGCCTCGATGGTGTCGATCGAAGCCCCCGTCTCCTCGGCGATGGCATACGCGAAGCGTGCCGAATCGAGCACGCCACCCATCCCGAAGATCTGTGACGACGGCAAACC
>SKKZ01000018.1 GCA_007123455.1 Coriobacteriia bacterium
CCTTGCATGGGGCGCCCTGTGGGGCCTGGCCGCCGGACTGGTTATCGCGCTTGCCGCGCTGATCGGCGTGTGGGCAGAGCGCAAAGTTGCCGGTCGGATCCAGATGCGCATCGGGCCCCAGGAGCTCGGACCCTTCGGGCTGCTTCAGACTCTCTCCGACACCATTAAGCTGGTGCTGAAGGAGGACATCACACCCAAAGCCGCCGACGTCCGCGTCTTCCGGGTCGCGCCGCTGATAGTCTTCGCTCCGATCGCGATGTCGTTCGCGGTCATCCCGTACGCTGCTGGTTTCGTGCCTCTCAACACGAGCGTCGGTCTGCTCTTCTTCATGGCGGTGCCGGCGATCTCGGTCATCGGAGTGCTGCTTGCGGGATGGTCCTCGCGCAATACCTACGCCACTCTCGGCGGTTTGCGTGCTGCCGCGCAGATGATCTCCTACGAGCTCGCGCGTACGCTCTCAATCCTGCCGTTCGTCCTGCTCGCCGGCTCCATGCGCCCGCTCGACGTCATGGACGCATGGCGCTGGTGGTGGATCCCGCTCACAGCGATAGGCTTCATCGTCTACCTCATATCTTCGATCGCCGAGGTCAACCGTGGTCCGTTCGACCTGCCTGAAGCCGAGTCCGAGCTGGTGGCAGGCTACTTCGCCGACTACTCGGGAATCCGCTGGGCCGTCTTCATGATGGCGGAGTACGGCGGCATGGTCGTGGCTGCCCTTTTTGCGGCCGCGTTCTTCTTCGGCGGGTATCTCGGCCTGCCCGGCGTTCTCGGGCCCATCGCACTCATCCTCAAGGCGGTTGCTCTTGTCGTGCTCATGATCTGGGTGAAGTGGACGTTTCCGCGTATGCGTCCCGATCAGCTCATGTCGACCGCATGGAAGGTACTCACTCCGATGGCGCTTGTTCAGCTCGTGATCGTCGGGGCGGTGATCCCTTGGCTGTGATAAGCGACGGCAACGGTAACGGCGAAGTCGGTAGCGTGGAACACCGCCACGATCAGATCGGCGCACCCGAGCGCACGCCCGAAGTCGTGCCCCTGACCATCGATGTCAGCAACGACTTCTCGGAAGGCGTCGCCGGCTTCTTCGAGCGATGGAAGTCGTTGCTCACCGGCCTCGGTATCACCGGCAGACATGCGCTACAGCCAGTCACCACGCTGCGCTATCCCCGGGAAAAGCTCACGCTTTCACCCAGGTGGCGTGGTGCACTCAGACTTCGCGGAGTGCTCGGGCGCGACGAGATATCGATCATCAGCGAACTGCCGACCGACTACAATCTACTCATCGAGGAGCTGTACCGTGATGAACGGCTCCCTCCGTGTGTCGGTAACTGTCCGGCGAACGTCGATGCCCGAGGGCAGGGCTACTTCCTCGGCGAGGGAAAGGCGCCTGAAGCCTACGAACTCGTGCGGGACCGCAACATCCTGCCCGGCGTACTCGGCCGGATCTGCCACCATCCGTGCGAGACGGCGTGTCGGCGCAACTACTACGACGAGCCTGTCGCCATCCGGCCGCTTCATCGCTACGCGTACGAAGAGTATGCCAAGGTCGCAGAAGCGCGACTCGTGCCGTTCGAGCGGACGCGCGATCAGCGTATTGCGATCATCGGCTCCGGCCCTTCGGGCCTTACCGCAGCGTACGACTTGATGAAGCTCGGGTACTCGGTTTCCGTGTACGAGAAGGAGGCGAAGCCCGGAGGTGCCCTCTACTCGGGCGTACCTTCGTATCGGCTGCCGCGCTCGGTGCTACACGACGAGATCGACAATCTCGTCTCACTCGGCATGGAGCTAAAGCTCGGCGTCGAGGTCGGCAAGGACGTTCCCATCGACTACCTGATCGGCGAGTACGATGCCGTGCTCATCGCCGTCGGACTTCAGGAGAGCCGTATCCTTCCGGTGCCCGGAAACGATGCCGAAGGGGTGATGGGGGCGCTGCCTTTCCTGCGTGATGCGAACTGGAAGGGCGACGCCGGTGTGACCGGCAAGCGTGTCCTCGTGATCGGCGGCGGCAACGTGGCGGTCGACGTCGCGAGGTGTGCGTTGCGAACCGGAGCCACCGAAGTGCGTCTCGCCTGCCTTGAGGGCGAGGAAGAGATGCCGTGCCACCCCTGGGAGATAGAGGAGGCCCTCGACGAGGGCGTCATCGCGATGTGTTCCCTCGGGCCGGAGGAGGTTCTTGTCGACGACGCGGGCCGGGTACGCGGTATGCGTATGCGCGAGTGCGTCTCGGTATTCGATGCCGCCGGCCGATTCGCTCCACAGTTCGGAGAGGAGTACACCGAGGTAGACGTGGACGTCGTGGTCTTTTCCATCGGTCAGGCTCCTGTGCTCGCGGATGTCGTTGCGGGATCGGATCTCACGCTCACCGAAAGAGGGCTGCTGCCGGTTGACGGGACGCTGTTCACAACCAATCAACCGGGCGTGTTCGCTAGCGGTGAGGTCGTGACCGGGCCTGGAAGCGCCATCGCATCGATCGCGACCGGTCATGAGGCGGCCATCTCGATCCACCGCCATCTTCAGGAGCTGCCTTTGGCGCAAGACCGTGTGTCGCGCCCCGTACCGGTATACGATCGCTACCAGGTTGCCGATGTGGAGGGCATCGAGGCCAACCGCCGCCGCGTCCACCTGCCGATGGCAAAGCCCGAGGAGCGCGCGACCGACTTCCGACAGGTAGAGCTCGGTCTAACGAGTCTGGAGGCTCTCGACGAGGCGGCCCGGTGTCTCCGGTGCCAGTCAGAGGTGTGTGTCGGCTGTACATTCTGCGCGCGGACGTGTCCCGACTACGCGATCGAGGTCGAGCGTGTCGACGATCCGGGCGAGCGCCGCGTGACCCATTACGATCTCGATCTGTCGAAGTGCTGTTTCTGCGGCCTCTGCGCCGAGCAGTGCCCCACGGATGCGCTCACTCATACCGGGCAGTACGAGTTGAGCTTCTTCCACCGGGACCTGACCATCTTCGACCGCCACGAGATGGTGCGTGACGGTGAAGGCTCCCGTGCCACGGGACGCGACGCCGTACATGACGAGACCCGGGAGGTGTCCGGGTGAGCCTGGAAAGCATCATATTCGCGATTCTCGGCGTCATCGCCGTGTCCGGTGGCATTCTCACCGTGTTCGCGCGTGACGTGACCCGCATGGCCATGGGACTCGGCGCGTTCCTCATCGCTGTCGCTGGGTTCTTCGTGTACTGGGGCGCGACATTCCTCGGTGTTGTTCAGCTGTTCGTGTACATCGGTGGTGTACTCGTGCTGATGATCTTCGCGATCATGCTGGTGCATCGCAGCCCCGACGGTTCACCCCTTCTCGAGTCGCGACATGACGTCGCAGCGCTCGCTGTAGCAGGCGGTCTCTTCTTCATGGTCGTCACCGCATTGCGCGGGTACGTGCCCGACTCGGTCGATCAGGGCATCACCTCGGGCCCCACGGAGCTCTCGGAGGCGTTTCTCGGGCCGATGCTGACCCATTTCGAGATGGGCGGCGTGCTCCTGCTCGCCGTCCTCGTCGCCGTTGTAGTGATCCTGGGAGGCGAGGACCGATGAGCCTGCTCGTAGTCACCGTCGGACTCTTCTCCCTCGGGATGTACGGAGCCCTCACCCGTCGCGATCTCGTCGCGATCCTCGCCAGCATCGAGGTGATGCTCGGCTCGGCGACACTCCTGCTCGTTGGGCTCGCCGCTGCCGGGACTCCCGTCGGTCCGAGTGAAGGTGCCGTCGAGGCTACCGGCGTCATGGTCATCGTTCTCGCAGCGGCCGAGGCTGCCATCGGCCTGGCACTCGTCATCTCGGTTGCACGACGGTTCAAGACAACGCGCATAGACGAGCTGGCGGAGGTGAAGGGCTGAGATGAGCGTGCTTCTCGACTACGGCTGGTCGGTCGTGCTGATCCCGCTCGTGCTGAGCGTGCCCGTCGCCGTCTTCGGTAGGGCCCTCGGAAGATTCATGCCGGTCCTGGCGATCTTCGGTCCGCTGTGGGTACTGGTTTACGGTATCTACGCCTTGGCCGATGATTCGGCAGCCAGCTCGCGCGCGGGTTCGGTCGAGTGGCTTACGGTCGCTGACGCCGGGGGCCTGAGTGTCGGATGGGCCGTCGACGGCCTGACCGCGGTGATGCTCGTCGTCGTCGGAGTGGTCGCCGCCCTCGTGGTGATGTTCTCGGCTGGCTACATGGCCGGTGAGCAGGGGCTGCCCCGCTACTACGCGGCGTTGTGCCTGTTCACCGCGGCTATGAGCATGTTGGTCGTGGCAGACGGGCTGCTCGGACTCTTCATCGGATGGGAGCTGGTCGGTGCGTGTTCGTACCTGCTGATCGGATTCTGGTTCACGCGACCGGCGGCGGCGAAGGCGGCGGTGAAGGCGTTCCTGACGACGCGCGTCGGTGACGTAGGCTTGCTGCTGGCGCTCGCTCTGCTCTGGCGTGAGGTCGGCGACCTCTCGTATGCGGCGGTTTTCGCTGCTGCTCCGGCTCTACCGGCATCGGTGGTCACCGCGGCAAGCTTGCTTCTTCTCGTGGGCGCCATCGGCAAGTCTGCACAGTTCCCGCTCCAGATATGGCTGCCCGACGCGATGGAAGGCCCGACGCCCGTCTCCGCGCTCATACACGCCGCAACGATGGTGGCTGCAGGCGTGTTCCTGATTGCGCGTGCATGGCCGCTCTTCTCCTTGTCTTCCGACGCACTCGCTGTGACGCTCGCGGTCGGCGGGATCACTGCGATAGGTGCAGCCGCCGCCGCGCTGGTCCAGACGGACATCAAGCGGGTTCTGGCCTACTCGACCATCAGTCAGCTCGGGTTCATGTTCGCCGCTCTCGGCGCTGGTGCGTGGGGCGCGGCAATGTTCCACCTCGTGACGCATGCTGCCTTTAAGGCACTCTTGTTCCTCGGTTCCGGAAGCGTTATCCACGAAAGCGGTTCGCAGGAGCTCGGGCAGATGGGCGGACTCCTGCGCAAGATGCCGATCACCGGTGTGACCTGGTTGATCGGTGCCGGTGCGCTCGCAGGACTGCCACCGTTGTCCGGTTTCTTCAGCAAGGACGAGGTATTGCATGATGTAGCCGGTGTCGCGCCCGCCTGGGCAGCGGTGCTCTTCGGAGCGAGTCTGCTTACCGCGTTCTATATCGCGCGCACCACCAGGCTTGCGTTCTTCGACTCCTATCGCGGAAGCGTGCATCCGCACGAGGGCGCTTGGAACATGCGTGTGCCGCTCATCATCCTCGCGGCATTCGCTGCGACTCTCGGATTCGCGGCGACGTTCCTCGCAAACTCCATCGGAGCGCATCACGGTGCCCTCGACTTAGCCGTTGCGGTGGGTTCCACCGCACTCGCACTGGTAGGGCTGGCCGCAGGCTGGATCGTCGCGGGTCGGGCTCATCACGACCTGGCGCAGACCCGTTGGCCGGGACTGGTTGCGTTGATGCGCTCCGGTTGGGGTGCCGACGCCTTCGTCGAACGTGTGGTCCTCACTCCGGTAAACGCGACATCCCGCGTTCTTTACAGCGGCGCCGACCGCAGGGTCATCGACGCGTTCGTCGAAGGAACCGCTTCGGCTGCGCGTCGGATGGGCCGGGGACTGGCCTCCCTGCAATCCGGTGATACGCAGTGGTACGCAACGATGCTCGGCGCCGGCGCGGTCGCACTGCTCGCGCTCGTCTCCTATGTGGGACGGGGGTTGTGATGATCGCTGTCGAGCTGCTTGTGCTCATACCGCTCGCCGGCATCATCGCATGTCTCGCCGTCGGTCGTGTCGCTCCGTCGCAGGCGCGCCTGGTGTCCTTGGCGGCTACGCTGGGCTTCGGCGTGGCACTGCTCTCGCTCGCCGGTGAGGGGGTATTCGTCGGTCAGCCTGTCGAGGGTATTCGGATAGCACGCGAACTCGTACCCTTCTGGGACTTGCGCATTGACGGTCTGTCAGCCCCACTCCTTGCCGTCATGGCCCTCCTGGGACCTGTCGCCGTGTTGGCGTCGTGGAGGGTGGAGGACCGCGCTGCGGTCCATCATGCGCTGCTCCTCGGACTTCAGGCTGCGGTCGCCGGGGTCTTTCTGGCCGCAGATATCGTCCTCCTCTATGTTTTCTGGGAGGCCGTGCTCATCCCGATGTACTTCCTGATCGGGGTGTGGGGGCACGAGAATCGCCGTCACGCGGCCATGAAGTTCTTCGTGTACACCTTCGCCGGAAGTGCCCTCATGCTCGTCGGCATACTGATGGCGGTCTTCACCATAGGCTCTACCAACATCGACTCCCTGATAGCCGGCCGGGTCGCACTTGCCGATCCCATGGCGGTCTTCTGGCTTCTCGCTCTCGGGATGCTGGTCAAACTGCCTGCCTTCCCGTTCCATACCTGGCTGCCCGATGCACATGTGGAGGCGCCGACCGCGGGATCCATCCTGCTTGCCGGGATCCTGCTGAAGATGGGCGGCTACGGCCTGCTGCGCCTCGCCATCCCGATCGCCCCGCAGAGCTTCTCAGAGGTTTCATGGGTGTTCGCGCTGCTCGGCGGCATCGGCATCGTCTACGGTGCTGCAGTTGCGCTCGTCCAGGCGGATCTCAAGCGACTTGTTGCGTACTCAAGCGTTGCGCACATGGGTTTCGTGCTCCTGGCTCTCTCCACCGGAGGCGGTAGAGGGTTTTCAGCTGCCATGCTCATCATGGTGAGCCACGGACTCATCGCTCCCTTGCTCTTCCTCCTCGTCGGGCAGTTGTACGAGCGGACCCATACCCGCGAGATCTCGCGTTTCGGCGGCCTCGGTGCGCTTGTGCCCCGATGGGGGACGGCGCTGACATTTGCGGCGCTGGCGAGTCTCGGTCTCCCTGGCCTGTCCGGGTTCCCGGGCGAGTTTCTCGCGGTCGTCGAGGGCTTCGGCGCATGGTCGTGGCCGGTCGCGCTGGCGATGCCCGGTGTCGTTCTGGCCGCAGCGTACAACCTGCGAGCCGTGCGAGAGGTCGTCCACGGCGAGGCCACGGGTGAGTGGGCCGAGATCGATGACCTCGGTGCGGGCGACCTGCTCCCCGTCGGAATACTCGCCGTCGGTGTCGTCGTTCTTGGCGTGTGGCCGAGGCTCGTAGTGATGATGGGCGCAGATTTCTTCTCCGCACTCTCCCTCGTCACCGGGAAGGGGATCTGACGTGGCCGAGGTCAGCATGCTGCTCGCGTTCGCACCCCATATCGCATGCGTTCTCGGCGCGGCCGCCGCGGTCGCATCCGACGCGTTCGAGCAGCGCCGGGCCGCTGTCACCTTTGCCGTGGCAGGACTTGTCGCGGGAGCCGCTCTGGCCTTCGTCGCCAGCGCACGCGCGCCCGAGCTCACCGGTGACGTCGTTCTTTCCGGCTCCGGCTTCTCCGCGGCGGTGGCTGTCATCTGCGCCATCGGGGCTCTCGTCGTACTCGGTTCGTGGCGCCACCTTCTGCGTGCAGAGTCGGGGGGCGGTCTCGCCGCGCTGGCGGCTGTCTCGGTCGCTGCGGCTGCCTCTGCCGCCACCGCTGCCGACATCCTGGTACTCCTGATAGCCCTCGAGGCGATGGCGATTTGCGCCTATGCATTGGTTTGGTCAGCGAAGACATCCGCATCGGTCGAGGCGGCGGTGAAATACTTCGTCCAGGGCGCCATCGCGACCGGCCTCTTCGTTCTTGGCCTCGCCATACTGTTCGGCCTGTACGGCGGCTCGACCGGATACGTGTGGATCCGTGGCGTGATCGGAACCGAGACCGGTCCGCCGGTGACGACGGCATTCGTATTGATCGCGGCCGCCCTGGCGTACAAGATCGGAGCGTTCCCGTTTCACTCGTGGGCACTCGATGTGTTCGAGACCGCCCCACCTCAATTCTCCGCCTTGCTTGCTGGTGTACCCAAGCTTGCTGCCGTGGTCGCGATGCTCATCCTGTTCTCGCGCTCGATCTTCGCGGGACTCGACCCCGCCTATAACTTCTGGGTATTTGCCTCCCTTGCGGTGCTCTCGATGGTCTTCGGAGCGACGGGCGGTCTGTTGCAGCGTTCCTATACCCGGATGCTTGCGTATTCGGGTGTGGCGCAGATCGGCTACGCGCTTGTCGGTGTTGCGATCGGCGCGGTGGCCATGACGCCGGTGGCGCTCCTTGTCACGGCCTACGCGTTGGCTGCGGCGGGAGCGTTCCTGGCAGCCGGTGTGGTCCGTGCCGAGCGCCCGGGGTGGGATGGCACGATCGGCGGGCTGGCTGGAATCGGCCGTGAGCGCCCGATTCTCGGCGTGGGCGTCGTGGTGATGATGTTCTCGCTTATAGGCATGCCTCTGACCGCGGGGTTCTGGGGCAAGTTCCTCGTCTTCGGGGTCGCGGTCTCGGCGGGGTATTGGTGGCTGGCCCTGATCGGCGTGACCGCCTCGGTCGTGTCGTTCGGATACTATGGTGCTGTCCTCAGGGCGCTCTACTTCGACTCGCCCTTCGAGTCCGAACCTCAGGCCGAAGGTGGCGAACGCGATATCCCGTCGCTCGTTGCCGTTACCCTGATAGCGCTTCTCGTCGTTGCGATCGGCACCGTTCCATTGGTGGTCGGCTTACAGGGTCTTCTGGGATTTCTTACCTTCGCCTGAGGGCGCGAGAAGGACTTCACAAAGTTCTTGCACACGCTTAGGGCTGCGGATACAATGATTTACAAGTTGCATGCAAGTGCAACCCCTTACCCCTGAGCCTCAAGGTGCCGGCCTTGGGGCTCTCCCTTTTGTGCGGTGTCCACAGACCTCGTGTTCGGCTCAAGCAGGTATCCACGTCTGCCGATAGATTCAGTACCATGATCATCTCAGACGAGCAGGTGCGGCTCGCCGCGAACTACCTGCGAAAGCCACATGCATATTGCACACCGGCGGCTCACTGCGACGTTACCGAGGACTTGCTTGTTCGCGTTCGCGCGGTTCTGGCTACCCTCCCGGAGACGCGTGAAGAACGGGTGAACGAGGCACGGCAGCGGCTGGAAGCCGATCCGCCATCTGCGGAGGAGATTGCCGCAAAGATCATCGGTCGCGCCATCTCGGATTCGCTGCGCTGATAGCGCCCCCACACTGGCGTCGAATCGCGGTTCACCGCATACTCGGAGTTGGCCATACCCGTGTATCTGGAGGATGCGATGCCAGGGCCCTCCCTTGCGCGCACCGGACTGACGGTCTTCATGAACGTGCTGTTCGTGCTCGCGCTCGTAGTGACCGTGCAGGTCGTCGTCGAGTTCTTCGGGGCGCTGGCCATGACCACTGCCGGCCAGGCGGTGGTCGACGCGACCGAGATGCTCGTGCTTCCCCTCGGCGTGAGAGGAGCGCGGACACCGTATGGCGGGGTGTTCGATGTAGATGCCGCTATAACCATCGTCGTCCTGTTGCTTTTCGAGTGGGCGCTCAGTGTCGTGCGCGGTCGGGCATAGTCTCAGCAGGTAGAGCTGGTTTCCGTCAGTACGGTCTCGCACGGTCCGAGGCCCGATAGTGCGAGACCGCAAGGAGGGCTGGTATCGTGGTGATGCTTCGATGAGGGGCCCGCGTGCGGTCGTTCTGGTCTTGGACAGCGTTGGAGCGGGCGCGTTGCCGGATGCTGCCGAGTACGGGGATCAGGGCAGCAACACTATCGGGAATGTAGCTCGTGCGGTGGGTGGCCTGTCGATGCCCAATCTGGGCTCCATGGGGCTGGGGAACATCACCGATATCCCCGGTGTCGCTCCAACGGATGTCCCGCAGGCATCGTGGGGGCGCAATGCGGAGGCGAGCCCGGGCAAAGACACCACAACGGGTCACTGGGAGATGATGGGCCTCAAGCTGACCTCGGCGTTCCCGACGTACCCTGACGGCTTTCCTGAAGACCTCATGTCGAGGTTCGAGCATGAGACGGGTGTCGGATGGCTCGGGAACTACCCCGCCAGCGGCACTGTGATCATCCAGGAGCTCGGTGACGAGCACGTGCGGACGGGACATCCGATCGTCTACACGAGCGCGGACAGCGTCTTCCAGATTGCGGCACACGAAGAGGTCGTGCCTATCGATCGGCTCTACGAACTCTGCTCGATCGCACGCGAGCGCGTCTGTGTCGGCGAGCATGCGGTCGGGCGGATCATCGCACGACCGTTCGTCGGCCCGAATGAGGACGGCGTGTACACGCGCACCCATCGCCGTCGGGACTACGCTCTGAAGCCCCCCGGGCCCACCGTACTCGACCGGCTCGACGACATCGGCGTGACCACGTACGGCGTCGGCAAGATCGGCGAGATCTTCGCGTGGCAGGGTGTGTGTGAGTCACCTCACGTCACCGACAACATGGACGGTTTCACCAAGCTCGTGCAGCGGGTAGGCAGCGACACGTCCGGGTTCGTCTTCGCCAACCTCGTGGACTTCGACATGATCTGGGGACACCGCAACGACGCCGAGGGCTATGCCCGGGGTCTCGAGGCCGTGGATGCACGCATACCGGAGCTGCTTGCGGCGATGAACGACGGAGACCTGCTTGTCATCACCGCGGACCACGGCTGCGACCCGACCACTGCTTCCACCGACCACAGTCGCGAGTACACGCCGCTCATCGCGAAGGTGAAGGGAGTAGACCGCGGCGTTCCGCTCGGCACGCGCGAGACGTTCTCTGACATAGGGGAGACGGTTCTCGACTTCTACGGGATCCCGGGGCGTTGCGGACGGGGCACCTCCTTTCTCGGGGAGGTGCGCACGGCATGACATACGAGGAGCTAATCGAGATCAAACGTGACGGTCGTGAGCACACTGCCGAACAGATCGAGCACATCGTTTCCGGGTACACCTCGGGCGAGATGCCCGACTACCAGATGGCCGCGTGGCTCATGGCTGCGTACCTCAACGACCTTTCCGCCGATGAGACTGTCTGGCTCACCGACGCCATGGTGCGTTCGGGTAGGGTCATCGATCTTGCGTCGGTGCCGGGTACCGTGGTCGACAAGCACTCCACCGGAGGTGTCGCAGACACGACCACGCTCGTGCTCGCGCCCCTGGTGGCGGCGTGTGGAGTGCCGGTCGCGAAGATGAGCGGACGCGGCCTGGGTCACACGGGTGGCACCCTCGACAAGCTGGAATCGATCCCCGGCATGCGAATCGAACTTTCGGTCGAGGAGTTTCTCGATCAGGTCACACGTGTCGGCATTGCGGTCATCGCTCAGTCACCCGATATCGACCCGGCGGACAAGAAGATCTACGCGTTGCGAGACGTCACAGCTACGGTGCCGAGCATCCCGCTGATCGTCGGCTCGATCATCAGCAAGAAGGTCGCGGGTGGCGCCGATGCGATACTTCTCGACGTGAAGGTCGGATCGGGCGCGTTCATGAAGACAGAGGAGGATGCCCGCGTACTCGCCGGCGAGCTCACAAGGGTGGGGAGGGCACTCGGCAAGGATGTCCACTGCGTCATGAGTGACATGGACCAGCCGCTCGGGATGGCCGTAGGCAACGCGCTCGAAGTCGTCGAGGCCATCGAGACGCTGAGGTGTGACGGGCCGGTCGAACTTACCGAGGTGTGTCTCGAACTCGCGGCATCGATGCTTGTGCTCGGCGGCGTCGCGTCTACACCCGGAGATGGCCGGCACCAGGCCGAGCAGGCACTCTCATCGGGCAGAGCGATCAGGATGTTCGAGCGGTGGGTGGAAGCACAGGGGGGAGATTCGAAGGTCGCCTCCGATACGTCGCTTCTTCCGCGTGCGAATGCATCGCGTGAAATCCGGGTCACCGGTGAAGGGGGCTACGTCACCGGCATGGATGTCGAGGGCATCGGGCGTGCGGCCATGCTGCTCGGTGCCGGAAGGGCAACGACGGACGATCGTATCGATCCGGGCGCGGGTCTCGTGCTCGACGTTCGTATCGGTCAAGAGATCGCACCCGGGGACAGGATCGCAATACTTCATGCCGCTACGGAGGACGCTCTCGACCTCGGCGAGGAGCGCCTGAGGGCCTCCATCGCGTTCGGTACGGACCGCGTCGATCCGCCACCGCTCTTCCACGAGGTGTGAACCGGAATGGACCTCGTCGTCGGCCACGCGAACCCGGACTTCGATGCTTATGCGGCCACGGTTGCTGCAACGAAGCTCTTCCCCGGCTCGCGTGGCGTGTTCCTCGGGACACAGAACGCGAACGTGCGCGCGTTCCACAACCTGCACGAGGACTTTCTCGACTTCGTGGACTTGCGAGGACTCGATCTCGACTCGGTGCGCCGGATGATCATCGTCGATACGAGGGAGCCGGGTCGCATCGGAGAGCTGGGTGCAGTTGCGCTGCGCCCCGACGTCGAAGTGATCGTCTACGACCATCACCCTCCTGCAGAAGGTGACCTGACCGGCGTCGACGATCGCTCACTCGACGTTGGAGCGACCACATCGATCCTCGTGCACGAGATCCACCGGCAGGGAATCGCGCTCACCCCCCTCGAAGCCTCGCTCTTCCTCCTGGGAGTGCACGAAGACACGGGCTCTCTGACGTACCCGGGTACCACCTCCTATGATGCCGAGGCCGTCGCGTACCTGATGGGCGCCGGCGCGGAGATGGAGGTCCTCAACCAATTCCTCAGCCGAGCGCTCGATCCGGAGCAGCACAGACTCCTGGAGGACCTCGTCGCATCTCTCGAGATATGGGACGTGAACGGCCAGCAGATAGCCGTCGGTGTTGCCCGCGCCGAGGAGTACGTCGACTCGGCGAGTGTGCTGACGCACTACGTTGTCGAGGATATGGGATACCGTGTCGCCATCGCGATCGTTGCAATGCCGGGAAGACTCCAGGTCGTTGCCCGAAGCAGGCTGCACGAGGTCGACGTCGGTGAGGTCATGACCCACATCGGAGGAGGCGGTCACGCGCAGGCAGCGTCCGCCGCCTTCCGCGAGCTTCCGGTCGATGTCGCTCTCGAGCGGGTGCGCGAGGCGCTGGAGGCGACCGTGCGTCCACCACTCAAGGCCCGGGACATACTCTCGGCTCCGGTGCGCTCCATCCACCCCGAGACGACGATGGCCGAGGCAGGCTCGCTGATGTCCACATGGGGGCACGGCGGCCTTCCGGTGATGGAAGACGATCTCATCACCGGGCTCGTCACGCGCAAGGACGTCGACAAAGCGCTCCGCCACCAGCTCTCACATGCGCCCGTCAAGGGGTTCATGGCCCGCGACGTGGTTACCGTAGGACCGGACGAGGACCTCTACGCGATCGAGAACCTGCTGGCAACGAAGGGCATCGGTCGCTTACCGGTGGTCGAGGACGGGCGACTCGTGGGAATCGTCACGCGCAAGGACCTTCTCCGTGCCGAGCACGGTGACGAGTATCTGGACCGGCGCTTGCCGCGGGCCCGCGCGCGTTCGACCGAACGCTTCCTCGCTTCCGTCAC
>SKKZ01000003.1 GCA_007123455.1 Coriobacteriia bacterium
CTTGCCCGCGCGGCGCGGACGTTGCCGCTGCCGGTAGTAGGCCTTCACTTCGGCCTCCGGCAGCAGGTCAAGCTCGGCCGCCAGGAAGTCACGCAGGTTTCGCACGGTTGGGTTGCGCATGTTGAACTCGTACAGCCGTGTCCGCCCGATGGTCCGGCTCAGCAACACTCCGTTCGCCTCGAGCCGACGAAGCTGTCTCTGGATCGCGCTCACCGACACCGAGTAGGTGTCCGCGATCCGAAGCGCATGACCAGAACCATACGCCTCGAGGAACAGCAGCACTTGTGCCGCCGAACGATTGCCGAGTATCGCTTCCAAGACAGGGGACATGATGAGGCTCCTTCTTACCGCTATGTGCGGTAATATTACCACGATACGCGTCAATATTGCCACTAATTGCGGTAACAAAGACGTCGCGCACTCAAGCCCGTCGATCGCGTCAAGATCCGGTCGGACTCCGGCAAGACCCTCGAGCTAGCCTGCAGGAAGATGCTACCCGACAGGAAGGAATCCTGCGTGAGCTGGCTCGATCCTCAGAGAGCTGATAATCTGATTATCAGATTGAGAGGAACCCCGTGCGGACGCAGCTCACCGTCACAGAGGTCGTACGCAACTTCGCGGAGTACGTGAACCGCGTCGTATACCGGCGCGAGTCGTTCGTCCTCCTGCGCGGCAACAGGCCTGTGGCCGAGCTGAGACCCCTTCCCGCCGGCACCCGCCTCGGCGATCTGCCCGGCCTGCTGGCATCGCTCCCTAGACTATCTCCGGGCGAAGCGGAGGAGCTTGCAGCGGACGTCGACTCTGCCCGCAAGGACCTCGCACAAAGAGAGGTCGCCGACCCGTGGCAGTCCTGATCGACGCCAGCATCCTGATCGAGGCGGAGCGGGGACGCCTCGACCTTGCCGCGCACGTTGCCCGGCGCAGCCACGAGGAGGCGTTCCTCTCGGTGGTCACCGCGAGCGAGCTCCTTCACGGCGTCCACAGGGCGGCACGCGCCGATCAACGGGCACGACGCTCGGCCTTCGTCGAAGGGATCATCGAGCGCTTCCCCGTGCTGGATGTGGATCTTGCGACCGCGCGTGCCCACGCGCAGCTGTGGGCGGACCTCTCCTCAACGGGGTCGCTCATCGGCCCCCACGACCTGTGGCTGGCCGCCACGTGCATCGCCCATGGCCTGACGATGGTCACGGCGAATGCGCGAGAGCTCGAGCGGGTGCCCGGGCTCGACGTCGAGGTCTGGCGCGACGAGGACTAGCAGGGACGCGGCTCGGGTCAGACTCCGGCAAGACCCCGTTAGGCACGTCACTCCATGATGGTGTCGGACGAACCCGCCGACACCTCTGGACGTGCTATGATTGACCCATATGATTGGTCATACGACAAACCAAGTTGGTCGTTCGACAATCTCGAGCCTCTTCGCTTCCGACACGCTGGTCGCACTGCTCGCACACTTCGCGCTGCATCCCGCGGGCCGCTTCTACCAGAGAGAACTCGCCCGACTGACCGGCTCGAGCCTCTACCTCGTGCAGCGGGAACTGGCGCGGCTGGTAGATGCGGGGATCCTTCGTCGCGAACCTCGCGGCCGGCAGGTGGAGTACTCACTGGTTCCGGGGCACCCTGCCTGGCCCGGCCTGCGCGACCTGCTCCTGCGGACAGAAGCGCTCGCCGGACGGCTCGCCTCGGCGCTCGAACCACTGGGCGACCGCATCATGCTCGCGTGGATCTTCGGGTCGACCGCCAGGGGCGACGCACGGCCGGACAGCGACATCGACCTGATGGTCGTCGGCAATGCGGGGCTGCTGGAACTGTCGCAGTTGGAACTGCCGGGTGCCCCGGAGCTCGGCCGCGAACTCAACATCGTCCGCTACGAGTCGGCGGACCTCCGCTCTCTGACACGATCGGACAACAACTTCATCGCCGATGTGCTCGACTCCCCTCGGATCTGGGTCAAGGGGAGCGACGATGAGCTTGCAGCGGTGGTTGGCCGAGGGTCGCCTGCGCCCACACAAGGCGACCCGCAACGAGACTCTCAGACTCCTCGCAGCCGCGGAGCGCGATCTCGATGATGCGCTCACGCCGGGACTCTCGGCTGACCGCAGGTTCTCGATCGTCGGTGCCGGTCACCACGAGGTGACCATCCGTTCGCTCCTCCACACGCTGGGACCCGACAGCAGATGCCTGGTCAGATACCTCGACGCGTGCAGGACGAAGCGCAACCGGATCGACTACGACGGGGTGGGCTATGCGACCGGGGCTGATGCGTACGAGCTAGCCTCAGAGGTGAGCGCCATGCGCGCAACCGTCGTCGACTGGCTCGCAGCGACCCACCCCGACCTCGCCCCATGACCGCACCATCCACCTTCGCAGAGGCCTGGCACGCGTGGCTTCGCTACCGCGCGTGCGGGCAGCGCCCGCTGCGCCTGTCCACGCTCGCCGACTACGAGTCCATCTACCGCTGCCACCTCGGCCCGCACCTCGGCGACGTGCCACTGTCCGAGATCGACGGCACCGCCATCGCCGGGCTCGTCGTCACGCTCTCGGCCACAGGCATGCGTCCCAAGCGGCTCGCCAACGTGCTCGTGCCCGTGCGCGCGTGTTTGCGCTGGCACCACCGCATGGGCGCGTTCCCGCGCGACCCCACGCCCTGGTTCGACGCGTCGGCCCCACCCGCCGACGAGCGGCGCATACTGACCATCGAGCAGGTCGAGCGGCTGATCGCCGCGATGCCCGGCTTCTTCCGGCCGCTCGTGACCTTCGCGGCCTACACCGGCGTGCGCTTCGGCGAGCTGCGCGCGCTCACCTGGCCCGACCTCGATCTGGACGCGCGCACCGCGCGCATCGACAAGACCTACTACCGCGACCGGCTCCAGCGCTCGACGAAGTCCGGCCACGATCGCACGGTGCCGATTCCGGAACACGTCGTCGGCGTGTTGCGCGCGTGGCGCGACGCCTGCCCGTCAGCGCCCGACGGGCTCGTCTTCCCGGGCCGCTCCGGTCGCCCCCTCGACGCCGACACCTTCCGCGCGACCGTCTGGCGCCGGGCGGTGCGCGATGCGGGCCTGCCGCCGAGCGTGCGCATCCACGACCTGCGGCACACGAGCGCCTCGCTCTACCTGCAGCACGGCGCGACAGTGCGCGAGGTGATGGAGATCCACGGCTGGCGCCAGATGCAGACCGCGATGCGCTACCTGCACACCGCAGACACGCTCAACGCCGCGGCCGACCGTCTCTCGGCAGCCCGGGCCAGCCACGCACCCGCCTCTCTCACCCCGCCATCGCGATGAAGAGCAGCAGCCCCACCACCATGACGACCATGGCGATATCGAGGTCGCCGGTGAGCGCGGCGACCGTCTTCCTCAAGCTGACGACCCGCTCCTCCTCAGGCTCCTCCTGGCCCCAGTCTGTGCGCTCCCGCGTGAAGGCCGCCACGATCAGCCGGGCGATGTCCGCGATCCACGCCAGCACCCTGCCGGGGACACCCGCGCCCGGCACGCCGTCACTCTCGTGGATCCGGTGGGACTGCGAAGCCGTGGGCATCACGCGTTCGATACGCGAGGAGAACTCCTCGGCACGCAACACCTTGACCACCAGGGCCGAGATCGCAGGGATCACGTCCTCGCCGCTCATCCGGCGCAGGGCGAGTTCGTGCGACGCCTCTACGAGCATCTCCGCGGTCTCGTCCCCCACGTCTCTCAGCGTGGCCTTCACGACCTCGAGCGCGCGCTCCGGCTCGTGGTGGA
>SKKZ01000010.1 GCA_007123455.1 Coriobacteriia bacterium
CCGGTGCCCTGCATGAAAGCCTCCGTCGTACGGGGGGACGTCTGTCACAGCGGCCACATGCCGAGCATCGGCCACGATTACGCATCATAACATCCGCGTGAAGCTCTCAGTAGTCTTCAGCACCCGGTCCAGACATCCAATCGTTCAGGAACACTCCGTAGCGGTTCTCCTCGATAGCTACCCGCGCCCGGGCGGCAAGGTCGAGCAGAAATGCCAGGTTATGGATGGAGAGAAGAATCGGTCCCAGCATCTCCTTCATGACAACGAGATGGCGCAGGTAGGCACGCGTGTAACCAGTGCACGTCGGGCAGGAACATGCGGCATCGAGTGGAGCCAGGTCACGCGCATACCGCGCGTTCTTGAGGTTCATCCTCCCGGTCGAGGACAGTGCGGTGCCTGTCCGTGCGGTGCGGGTCGGCAACACGCAGTCGAACATGTCGACACCCAGTCCGATGGCGCGCAGCATCGACGTCGGCGTGCCCACCCCCATCAGATACCGTGGACGGTCGGCCGGAAGCGTCGCCGTGACCGGCTCGAGGCTCTCCAGCATCGCTTCGTGGGGCTCGCCCACCGAGTAACCACCGATACCGTAACCGGGAAATCCGATCTCGGCCGTGCGCTCGACGCTCTCGGCACGCAGCCGCGGATACAAGCCGCCCTGCACGATTCCGAATAGCGCCTGATCTTCCCGGTGATGAGACGCCTTGCAGCGCGCGGCCCACTCCGCGCTGCGCCTGACGGCCTCGGCAACCTGCTGCTCCCCGGCGGGATAAGGCGGACATACGTCCAGTACCATCGCGATGTCGCCGCCCAGGGCCGTCTGCACAGCCATGTTTTCCTCGGGCGTCCATGAGTGCCATGTGCCGTCCACGATGCTGCGGAACCGCACTCCGTCATCGTCGAAGGACAACGTGTCCGCAAGCGAGAAGATCTGGAACCCGCCGGAGTCGGTAAGAATCGGGCGGTCCCAGTTCATGAAGGCGTGCAGCCCACCCGCCTCGGCAATGAGTGCATGCCCCGGCCTCAAGAAGAGGTGGTACGTGTTGGCGAGTAGTACCTGCGCCCCGATCTCCGAGAGTTGTGGCGTGGTCACACCCTTCACGGTCGCGCGTGTGCCCACGGGCATGAACACCGGCGTCTCTACGGGACCGTGAGGCGTGAAGAGGGTACCGCGTCGTGCCGCGGTCACCTTGTCATGCGCGCTGATGGAGAAGTCGAAGAATCGCATGAGAGCGATTCTAGCAGCAGGCCGCGTGCGCTATGCTGCACCCAGTACGAACTCCTGCCCCACATCGAACGTCTTATGGAGTAAGGATGACCACGACCGGACGACCTGAAGATCCGGGGCTCGTCTCGGCGGCGACGAACGGTGACACCGCCGCGTTCGAGGCGCTCGTCCGAGCGCACTCGGGGCCGGTGTACGCCCACGCGTTGCGGTTCTTCGGTGAACCGCAGGCTGCGGAAGACGTGGTCCAGGAGGTGTTCGTCAAGGTGTTCCGCTCCATCCACAGCTTCGACGGTAACGCCGCATTCTCGACGTGGCTTTACCGGATTACCCGCAATACCTGCCTCGACATGCTCCGGACCGGGCGACGCAGGCCTGTGCCGGTGGACGTGCTGGACGTTTCGCTCACCGCGCCCGACGACCCTGCGGCCGAGGCGATCACCACGGCGACCGTGGAGCACGCGATGCGGGCGCTTGCGCCCGAGGACCGTGACGCGCTCAGCGCAATCGGCCTGTTCGGTATGAGCTACTCGGAGGCTGCCCGGGCGCTGGATATACCGGAGGGCACCGTGAAGTCGCGGGTGTTTCGAGCGCGCAAGACGCTTGCATCCGCACTGAGGCCGGGAGGAGGTGACCGGTGATAATGGACTGCAAGCAGGCACAACAGACCATCTCGGCTGCATACGACAGCGAGAGCCAGGATGCCCGCGAACTGGAACTGGCGAAGGAGCACTGCCGCTCGTGCGCTGAGTGCGCCGGGTTCGTCTCCACCCTCGCCGCGATCAACCGGCTCGAAGTCCCCGAGATCCCGGTTCCCGCTCTCGAGCGCACGTTGGCTGCGGTGCGGCAAGAGTATCCTTCCACCGTCGCGGCGCAGCCGGACACACAGGAGTACCGCACTGCCGCCGGTCGACGCGCTCCGGGCTGGGCTCCCTGGGCCGCTGCTGCGGCCGTCCTGATGATCGTCGCAGGCGTGATTACCGCTCAGGGCGTGCGCTACCTGATCCAGTCCCGGACCGACGATGTCGCCATAGTAGAGACGTACGAGGACCGAATGGCCACCGCCCCACCGGAAGACCCGATATCCGAGGTAGCGCCTCCTCTACCCGATGACCTCGCCGCAGCACCGACAGGTCCGGCATACGTCGTGTTCGAACAGGCGGTCTACCGCCTCGTCGCGCCTGTCGAGACCCCTCCCCGCTCGGCTCAGATCGGGTCTGTCACGAGTTCCCTGGACACCGGAGGTCCTGCTACGACGTACCCGGTCTACGCCGACCCCTCATCCGATGCGGTCCTTATCGAAGTAGACGAAGACACGTACCTGCGTATGGAGCCGGTCGTCCGCACGCTGCGCGGCACACGCTACGCGCTGCGCTCGGGACCCATAACCCTGTTCGGGCAGTGGCCGAGTCTCCCCACGGGCATCCCCGAGCCTTCGGCTCCCGACGGCTCTCCCGTCTTCATCCCCGCGGGCACGGATGACGCAGGCGTGACGGTATACGTCAGGCCGGGCACCGACCCGGCTGCCGGATTCGCTATCGCTCCGGGCACTCCCGCGACCGACCCCGCCGCGGGCAACACCGGCTGGACATGGTGGGAGCCGCTCCGCTAAGACAGGTATCCACCGGACCGGATCATAAGATGAGCATCGCATCGCCAAAGGAGAGCATCCGGTAACGCTCGGCGATAGCCGCCTGGTACGCGCGCATCACGAGGTCGCGGCCGGCATACGCGCTGACCATCATGAGCAGGGTCGAGCGGGGGGTATGAAAGTTCGTCACCAGCGCATCAACGACCTCGAACCGGTGTCCGGGAAGGATGAACAGATCCGTCTGGCCTTCGCGCGGCACCAGGGTCTCGCGCTCCGGATCGAACGCGCTCTCGAGCGCTCTCACCACCGTCGTGCCCACTGCGAACACGCGCGACCCACGCTCCCTGGCTGCGATAACGTCTGACACCGTGCGCTCGCCAACCGTGAAATGCTCGCTGTGGATGTGGTGTTGTCTCGGGTCCTCCTCGGCGACCGGGCGAAATGTGTCGATGCCGACATCGAGCTCGACACGTGCGATCCGCACCCCTTTTGCCGAGATACGCTCGATGAGAGCAGGCGTGAAGTGCAGACCGGCCGTGGGGGCTGCGGCCGACCGCTCTTCTCGTGCGAAGACCGTCTGGTACTGCTCGGGATCGTCCAGCGGACGTGTGATGTAGGGCGGCAGCGGCACTTCGCCGAGACGTCTTACGGCGTCGAGCACGCGGCCTTCACCCGCCGAAAGACGTACGAGACGCCCGCCCGACTCCTCGACGATGTCGACCACGAGTCCGGTTAGTTCGCCGTCGCCGAACACGATCCGGGCACCCGGCTTCACTCGACGTCCCGGCTTGACGAGGCACTCCCACGTGTCCTCGTACCGCTCGCGCAGCAACAGGACCTCCACCGATCCCCCGGTCTCGTCCTTCACTCCGGTGAGCCGGGCTGGTAGCACCCGGGTCTCGTTGACGACGAGCACGTCTCCGGGCGAGAGATACTCGGGAAGATCGGTGAAGGTACGATGATCCAACTGGCCGCTGGCGCGATCGACGACGAGCAGACGGCAGGCGTCGCGCGGCTCGACGGGTTGCTGTGCGATGAGTCCGGTCGGAAGCTCGTAGTCGAAGTCCTCGGTGCGCACGGTGCCTCCTGCCTCGGGACCACGGATAGAATCTCCTGCTGCGCTGGTCCGAAGTGTATCGCAACACTCGGTCACCGACTGCGTCGCTGTGCCCGCCTGAGGGCTCGCGCCTCTTCGGCCTCCGCTTTGGACGGCAGGCATCCGCAGTAGTTCTGCCGGTACATCCCCGCCTCCCTCGAACGTCGTGTCGCCTCGGGATAGTGTGGCCTGTAGTCCTCGAAGAGCCAGACGAGACCGTGCTCCGATGCGACCCGGTTCCCGGTCTCGTCGATCGCCCCGGCATCCTGATAGGGGCTGACGCTCAGCGTCGTCGTCAGCGCATCACATCCGAGCCGGACCGCCTCGGCAGCCACTTGCTGCAAACGCAATGCGTAGCACCGTGGACACCGCAAGAGCGGCTCATCGCGGACGCCTTCGACGATCTCCTCCCAGGCATCGGGATCGTAGGCCGCCTCGACGATGTCGAGTCCGTGACGCTCCGCCCACTCACGAAGCGTATCGCGGCGAAGACCGTACTCCTCTGCCGGCTGGATGTTGGGATTCGCGAACACCACGACGACTTCATGGCGTTCGGTCAGTGCGTCGAGCGGCTCGATGAGACACGGTCCGCAGCAGGCATGGAGTGCGACCTTCACGACGTCCGCTCCCCGGCGAGCAACCGCTGCAGCTCTCTAGCGGTTGCCTCATCGATGTCCCCCGGCGATATCGCGATGTCGACAGCGCATGCGGCGAGAGTACGATAAGCCTCCCGGTAACGCAGCGGAAGCTCTTCGAGCGCGACCGGATGATTCGACGCTACCGTAGCTGCTGCGCGATAGAGGGCCTTGTGCTCCCCGGACACCTCGGCGGGCATGCCGGCGGCTGCCCTGACGAGGGCGGCGTCAGCGGCTTCGGTTCGTCGGACCCTCACGGCGGTGATGTTGGCACCCGCCTTACGAAGCAGCGAGGCGAGCGCCTGGTCCACCTTGCCCGCACCGATAACCGCTACGGTGTGCTCGAACCGCGGTGTGTCTGTCGTCGATTCCACAGGCAGATTGTACCCGCCCCGGAACTCAAACAAGATAGGAGGTAGCGAGCGCGAGCAGACCGAACACGATGAAGAGCGTCCCCGACACGCGCGCCACGACCGGACGTGAAACGCGGCGACCGACCGCGTTGCCGGCCACGATGGCAAGACCGTTCACCAGCATCATGCCGAGCACCGAGCCGATCCACACACCCAAGAACACTTCCAGGCCGCTGCCCACGGCGATAGGCTCGATGCCGAAGGGCGCGAGCACACGACCGGCGGCATCGGGATCGGCCGCGATGGCGAAAGTCAACACCTGCGTCTTGTCTCCGAGCTCGGCCAGGAAGAACGCGCCCGCGACGGCAGCGACGGGACCCCATCCTGAGGGTGTTGCACCGACATCCTCACTCTTCTCCTGCCGGGTGGCGTCACGCAGCGACCACACGCCGAAGCCTATGAACAGGGTCGCAGCAATCAACGCCAGGAGACGGTCGGGGACGACGTCGCTCACGACCCTGCCCGCCGCCGTCGCTGTCAGCTGCAGTCCGAGAACGGCGATCAGAACACCGAAGAACACCTGGCGCCCCGGAAAACGTGAAGCGAGCAACAACGTGAGCATCTGCGTCTTGTCTCCGAGCTCGGCTACGGCCACCAGGATCGCAGCCACCACAAGTGCCTGGACCACCTTCCCCCCCTTCACAAGAACGAAGAGGCGGCCCCGTCGCCGGGACCGCCTCCCCTGAAGCCGTTTCGCAGCAGGCTGCTACGCCTTACGGACGTTGCTTGCCTGAAGCTTGCCATTCTGGCCCGTCGTCACCTCGAACACCACGGCCTGACCCTCGTCAAGAGTCTTGAAGCCGTCCATCTCGATCTCGCTGAAGTGGACGAACAGATCGTCTCCGTCCTCACGAGAGATGAAACCGTAGCCCTTGTCCGGGTTGAACCACTTGACGACACCCTCTGCCATGCGAACTCATCCCTTCCACCCGATGACGGGTCACACCGCGCGACGCGCCTGCCGTCGAACGCCCTACCGTGACTCCCCCACTGCGTGGAATGGTTCTCGGTGCCGGTGGTCTCTGACAAAGCCTGTCGCTACTCTCTACGGCCCGGACGGACCGCCGTGCATGATTCTATCCCTTACCCTCAAAGGGCGGCAATACCTGCCAGGCAGCCCTCACGTGGTGGACCGTCGACTCCGTGCGAGCGCGACCAGGAGTGCAGCCACCGCCACCGCCAATAGCCCGAGCAGGACCACAAGCACCGGCGGTACACCACCTGCAGGAGTCCCTGCCCCGCGCGGACCAAACGCTGCAGTCACCGTGAACGACTGCCCCTCGGGAAGTACCACCGGACGTAGCGTGTAGAGTCGCTCTCCTGCCTCGTTCACACGTGGAGACCCGACAGGCATAGGGTCGATCTCAACGGTCTCGCCTGAAGCCGGGATACGGACGGAGAAGACCACATCACCCGTCGGCACGCTCTGCGTCCAGATGAAGACGCTCGTCGTCATACCGTCGACTACGGAGAGAGGAGGTCCGATGGCCTCGTATTGCACGGTGCGTGTCGCTTCAGCGGTCATCTCGAGCGCCGGACCACCCGACGCATCTACGACCGTGACTTCGCGCTCCGGGTCCTCGCTGAGTGGCCCGCCCAGGATCTCCCCCGACCAGATGACCTCGGCGTTGGCGGGAAGTGGTAGGCGCACCGTCGCGGGAAGCGGCGCGTCCTCGGGTATGTGTCCGGTTACGACGAAGAGCGTGTACCCGACCTCGCCTCCGGGCCAGACCTGCACCTCAAGAGGGGTGTCGGCGAGTGAGGTGGTCTGGGCATAGGCCGCGAGGGGTGACAGGAACAAGAAGCCGGCCAGAGCCAGCACCCACGCCGCTCTCGGCCCCGGCGACGTCACCATCGTCATCGGCCAGCCGCCTCGGCCGCTGCCGCAACGGTGTTGGCGACAAGCATCGCGCGGGTCATGGGCCCCACGCCTCCGGGGACCGGGGTGATTGCCGAAGCCACGGGTTCGACAGATGCGTAGTCTACATCCCCGACGAGTCCGCCCTCCTCACCACGGTTGATGCCGACGTCGATGACGACGGCCCCGGGCTTGACGTATTCCGCGGTGACCATCTTCGCCCGGCCGACCGCCGCGATCAGGACGTCCGCCTCGCGGCACACGGCCGGAAGGTCCCGTGTCCTGCTGTGGCAGACGGTGACCGTGGCATTCTCTTCGAGCAGCATAAGCGCCATGGGCTTGCCGACTATCGTCGAGCGACCGATGACGACCGCGCGCGCGCCTGTCAGTTCGATGCCGTAGTGACGGAGCATGCGCATCACGCCCCACGGCGTACAGGCCCGCGGGCCGTCCACCCCGCGAACCAGCCTGCCGAGACTGGCCGGATGGAAACCGTCGACGTCTTTCTCAGGCCTGATACGCGCGACCGCCTCCTCGGCGTCGAGGTGCTTCGGCAACGGCATCTGTACGAGGATGCCGTGGACCTTGGGATCGGCATTGCACTCGTCGATTATCGCATTGAGCTCGTCCTGGCTGATGTCGGCGGGCCGATGGTGGTCGAAGGTCAGAACGCCCGCTTGCGCACAGTCCCGCTCCTTCATCGCTACGTACGTTGCCGAGGCGGGATCGTCGCCGACGAGCACGACCGCCAAACCGGGCGTCACGCCCGCGGCGGCCAGACGTGAGACCTCGTCCCTGACTTCATCCTTGACCGCGGCGGCTACCGCGTTACCGTCGATGATCAGTGCCATAGGTCAGAACATCCTTTCGCCAGAGGTGATCGCGTAGGGTGCTACTCCTTCACGATGGAGAGCAGCTGCCGGAACTCATCGGTTCCGGCACGCGCGACCGCTTCGTACATAACCGACTCGCTCGTGGTCACCGAGATTCCCGAGCAGCGCAGCCGATCGAGGGCCACCTCATGTGCGGTCAGCTCGCGAGAGCAGCAAGCATCCGCCACGACGTGAACATCGTAGTCTTGCGTGGCAAGCACGAGCGCCGTCTGCGTCACGCAGATGTGCGTCTCCATGCCCACCAGGACGACCTGCCGACGACCGGTGGCGTGAAGAGCCTCGTTGAAACCGTCCTCACCTGCACAACAAAACGCCGTCTTGTCCACGCCGTGCACCCGGGCACCCTGCTCGACAAGACCCTCGAAAAGTGACCGGAGCTCCGGGACGGTGTCGCCAAGGCCTTTCGGATACTGCCGGGTCACGATCACCGGTGCTTCGAGCATCGCTGCCGTCCGGGCCAGGCGCGACGCAGACCGAATGACAGCGTCGCGGCGTTCCATGATCGCGGCAAGTCGGTCCTGGATGTCGACGACGACAAGCACCACGTCGTCACGGGAGATGAGGCGGGGCTTGGAATGCATGCGGATCCTCCTGTCGCGATCGTCACAACGATTCTAGCGGTGGCCGTACAGCCGGTCGACACCGGGGGCGTACACGCACCGTGCGGAAGCGCGAGCGGTCGATGGAGTTCGACTGGCCCGGTGACGAGAGGCTCGGAGCTCGAAGTCGAGGAGCTCGAGGAGGTGTGCCCCCGGGGGAAGATCAGCCCGCAAGCGTGAGGTCATCGAGCCACAACGCGTTATCGTCCCGCTCATAGACCATCAAGCGATCGTGGTCGGCAGGATCCTTCGCCCGATGGTAGCGAATGTAGATGTGGTCGTCGTCGACGCCGACGATCTCCACCTTCCCCGACTCGTGCGACATGCAGAACCGTGCACGTCGCGCCAGTCCGGATGCGTTTCGGCGCGCTTCCGAGAAGAGCTCCCATCCACGTACGATCGGCACAAGGAATGGTGTGTTCCCGCAGGTCGGCCGGCCCTGGAAGAGGTAGTACTGGGGACATCCCACGCTCGTACTCGTTTCGAGCAACTCCCTGAGCACCTCCGGGTCATCGTTCACACCCGCAACGATCGGGCACTGATTCACACAGATGACACCGAGGCTCACAGCAAGATCGATCGCTTCGATGGCCTGCTCGGTGAATTCCCGGGGATGATCGAAGTGGCACATGAGGTAGACGCGACCCCCGGGGCCGGACTGCTCGGCAAGTAACTCCTGAAGCGCGACGTCATCGAGCAGTCGATACGGATTGAACGCAGGCATTTTCGTTCCGATGCGCACCGTGCGGACGTGCGGGATATCACGCAGAGGACGCAGAACCTCGGCGAGCCGCCTCGTGGAGAGCAGAAGCGGGTCGCCGCCGGTCAAGAGCACATCGGTGATCTCCGGGTGGTCCCTGATGTAGTCGAGTGCAGGCCCGAAGTCGCGCATTGTCTCGCTGGAGTCTCGCATGAAGATCCGCTTGCGGAAGCAGTAGCGGCAGTAGCCACCGCACGCCTCGACACAGAGTAAGAGGACCGTGTCCGCGTACTTGTGCTGCACACCGGGCAGAACGGTGTTCGACGCCTCGTTGGAAGCGTCCGGCGAGCCGAACTCGGCCAGTTCACCCTCGCGGGGCACGATGAGTGCACGGATCGGATCGTCAGGATCGTTCCAGTCGATGAGACCGAGGTAGTATTCACTTGCGCGGAAGCTGAAGCGTCGGGCAACCTCCTCGAGACGACAGCGCTCATCGGATGGAATCTCGTGAAGATGCGACACATCGGTCAGATAGCCGACGGAGCGTGAAGTTGACGCGCTGTGCTCGGGCACAGGGAATCGGGCATGGGGTGACGTGCCGCTCATGATCTCCTCTCGTTGGTGCGAATGGGCCGGACGGCCGTCTTCGAACAACGACCCGGCGCCTAGATTCTACCCGATTACCCGCACACAAGTCGTGGCCTGGCATCACGCCACCCATGCGGACTCCCTCCGGGGCCGGCACGCACGGTGTCCTCAGTGACGTCCACGTCGTAGACGCGGAGCGACCGCGGACGACACACTGATCTCAGAACAGCCCTTCCTGGGCCGCGGACCCGTCTGCCGGAAGTGGCAGACCGAGATGCTGATACGCACGGGGCGTAGCCTGGCGGCCCTTCGGAGTGCGGGCCAGGAAGCCGAGCTGCAACAGATACGGTTCGTAAACGTCCTCAAGGGTATCGGTCTCTTCGCCGACCGCCGCAGCAAGCGTGTTGAGTCCGACGGGGCGGCCACCGAACGTGTGGACAAGGGTCTCGAGGATGGAAAGATCCATCTTGTCGAGCCCGATGTGGTCGACCTCGAAGAAGCCGAGGGCCTCGGCAGCGATGTTCTCGTCGACGTGACCCTCGTGCCGGACCTGGGCGTAGTCGCGCACACGCTTCAGGAGGCGGTTCGACAGACGTGGTGTCCCGCGCGAGCGGCGTGCGATCTCGGCGGCACCCTCACGGTCGACAGCCACTCCGAGAATACCGGCCGAGCGAGTCACAATCGCGGCGAGTTCATCCGCGGTGTAGTAGTCGAGCCTGAACGCCATGCCGAAACGGTCGCGCAGCGGTCCTGTGAGCAGGCCGGTGCGCGTCGTCGCCCCGACGAGCGTGAAGTGCGGCAGCTCGAGTCTGAGGCTGCGCGCAGCCGGTCCCTTGCCGATCACGATGTCCAGGGAGAAATCCTCCATCGCCGGATAGAGTATCTCCTCAACCGCCCGGTTGAGGCGGTGGATCTCATCGATGAACAGCACATCCCGCTCGTCAAGGTTTGTAAGTATCGCGGCAAGATCGCCGGCCCGCTCGATCGCCGGTCCGCTTGTCACCTTGAATTGGACGCCGAGCTCCGCGGCTATGACCGCCGCAAGCGTGGTCTTACCGAGTCCCGGGGGACCTGAGAGCAGGATGTGATCGAGCGCCTCATCACGACCCCGCGCTGCATCGATCAAGACGCCGAGGTTCTCCTTCACGCGGGTCTGCCCCAGGTATTCATCGAGACGACGCGGGCGCAGTGACCGATCTATCTCGAGATCGTCCTCGGTATGCTCGGCGCTCACCAAACGCTCGGACTCATCGGGCCATGGGGCATCGGTGTTCTCCCAGACAGTGCTCATCGGACACCTCCGCCCAGACGCCGCAGCGCGTGTTTGACCATGCCCGAAGCTGCTGCGTCAGGCGGACAGCCTTTGAGGGCGATCGTGATCTCGGAAGCCGAGAAGCCCATGCCGAGCAGCGCCTCGCGGGCCTCAGCGACCGCACTGGTCGCCGCGGCAGAGCGGGCGACACGCGTCGCAGCCCCGCCCAGCTTGTCCTTGAGGTCGAGAATGATGCGCTGTGCGGTCTTCGTACCGATGCCCGGTATGCTGGAGACCACCGCGACATCACCGGATGCGATCGCCTCGCCGAGCACGTCGGGCGAGTAGGAAGAGAGCGCAGCCAGCGCGACCTTCGGACCGACGCCGTTCACGGTGATCAGATTCTCGAAGAGTTCCTTTTCCGCCACGGATTCGAACCCGAACAACGAGAGCTCGTCTTCCCGCACGTGCAGGTGGGTGAAGATCGTCACGGTGTCGCCCTCGTGCGGGAGTGCCGCTAGCGAGCCGGTCGACATGGCGAGTCTGAGGCCGACACCGCCGACGTCGACCACACAGTGGGACGGTCCCCTCCCGGCGATCCGGCCGGTCACAAAGTCGATCAACGTCACACCCTCCCGAGCTCGCTGCGCCCACGCGCGATACGTGAATGAGCGTGACAGATGGCAGCAGCAAGTGCATCGGCAGCGTGGTCCGGCTCCGGGTCCCCGTCCAACCCGAGGATCGTGCGTACCATGTACTGGACCTGGCCCTTGTCGGCCGAACCGCTTCCCACCACAGCCATCTTGATCTCTCCCGGACCATACTCGCCAAGTGCCAGTCCGGCATCGGCGGTCGCAAGTACAGCCACTCCGCGCGCCTGCCCGGTAGCGAACGCGGTCTTCGCGTTCGTGCCGAAATACACGCTCTCGACAGCGCTTGCCTGTGGCGCATAGCGGGCGATTACTGCGCGCAACTGCTCATGGATAGCCGAGAGTCGCTTGGGCAGTGGCTCTCCCGGAGACGTGGTGATACACCCGTACGCGATGCAACGGAAGCGGGAGCCCACGTGTTCGACCACGCCCCAGCCGGTATTGGCAAGCCCGGGGTCGATGCCGAGGATGATCAACGTAACCCCTCGCCTTCGCCGAATCGAACATATGTTCAGGATAGCGATACACCGGCGACCGCGCAACGAGTCCGGAGAGCCGTTCTACTCTTCGAGAGCCGCGGCTATCTCATCGGTGAAGGCCATTGTGTGATAGACGTTCTGGATGTCGTCGTGCTCCTCCAGCTGGTCAATCAACCGCAGAACCTTGGCGGCGTCAGTCGCGTTCACAACGGTCTCGCTGACGGGCTCCATCACGAGTTCGGCGCCCTTCACCGGGAGTCCGACGTCTTCGAGAGCTGCCTTGACCTGCATGACTTCGGCGGGGGCCGTAGTGACGATCCACTCGTCGCCGCCCTGTTCGAGGTCCTCTCCGCCGGCTTCGGCGACCTGGAGCATCACCTCCTCCTCGTCGGACCCGCCAGATGCCTCGAGGGAGATCTGCCCCTTACGCTCGAACTGGAAGGCGACAGAGCCGGTCGCACCGAGGTTGCCGCCTGCACGGGTGAACGCACTGCGTACGTCCGCGGCGGTCCGGTTACGGTTGTCCGTGAGCGCCTCCAGATAGATGGCCACTCCAGCAGGACCGTAGCCCTCGTACACAACCTCCTCGAACGCCTCGGAATCGCCCGAGCCGAACGCCTTGGCGATGGCCGCCTCGATCTTGTCTTTGGGGAGCGAATAACTCTTTGCCTTCGCGACGGCAGCTGCGAGTGATGCGTTGTTCTCGGGGTTGGGATCCCCTCCGGTCTTCGCAGCCACGGTGATCATTCGTGAGAGCTTGCTGAAGAGGGCCGAGCGCTTCTTGTCCTGGGCGGCCTTGCGATGCTTGGTCGTTGCCCATTTGGAATGGCCCGCCATGCGCTCTCCTTCCATACCCATGCCGCTCGCGATAGGAGTACCGACCCCGGCAGGCTCCGTCACGCGCGCTAGGATATCACTTCCGCAGAGACAGCAGCACCATAGAGGACACTCTACGAGGCCACGACGTGCTCCGCGAAGAACCGGTGCACGCGAGGATCCCCGGTGAGCTCGGGATGGAACGCCGTGGCCATCAGGTCGCCTTGTCGAGCGGCAACGACCATGCCTTCATGACTCGCCAGCGGCTCGACATCAGCTCCGAGCTCCTCGATCCACGGAGCACGGATGAACACGCCCCGGAACGTCCCGTCCTCGAGATGGGCGAAGTCAAGATCGGCTACGAACGAATCAACTTGTCGACCGAACGCGATGCGGCGCACGGTGATGTCCATCA
>SKKZ01000112.1 GCA_007123455.1 Coriobacteriia bacterium
GGGAGGGGAGATATCCGATGATTCACGTACTCGTCAGTGGCGCAGCGGGGCGCATGGGACGCGAGGTCGTCCGGGCGCTCACCGCCGCAGACAACATCGACGTCGTCGCTGCGGTCGACCCCGGCCACGAAGGCCGGGCGATCGAAGATGGAGCCGGCGGAGCGGTGACATGCTCCGCGGATCTCGCTACCGCTCTTGCGGCGTCAAGCCCGGATGTCATGGTCGATTTCACCCACCCGGACGCAGTCGAAGACAACCTCCGGCTCGCCCTCGACGCTGGCGTCCACTGTGTCGTCGGCACTACGGGCCTGTCAGAGGATGCGCTCAGGGCGCTTGCCGTCAGTGCGTCGGATGGCGTCTGCCTGTTCGTCGCGCCGAACTTCGCGATCGGCGCGGTGCTGATGATGCGATTTGCTGCCGAGGCGGCCCGGTTCATGCCGCACGTGGAGATCATCGAGCTGCACCACGACCGCAAGGCTGACGCCCCTTCAGGAACCGCACTTCTCACCGCATCTCGTGTCGCCGCAGCCCGCGATCGTGTACCCGGGACACCCGGTCGTGAGACCGAACTGGCTGCGGGCGCGCGGGGAGCACTCGTCGACGACGTGAGCATCCACAGCATCCGGCTCCCCGGGCTCGTTGCACACCAGGAGGTCGTCTTCGGCGGTCAGGGGCAGACGCTGACCATTCGTCACGACTCCATAGACCGAACCTCCTTCATGCCGGGTGTGGTCCTGGCCGTACGCGAGGTCGTCTCGCGCTCGGGACTGATCATCGGCCTTGAGAACCTCATGGAGCCCTGACGTGGCACTACCGGCACGTTCCATCGTCGTGATGAAGTTCGGCGGCACATCCGTGGCCTCGCCTGAGGCACGGGCGTCTATCGCGCGCACGGTGCTTGCCGCTTTCGAATCGGGCAGTTCGCCTGTCGTGGTCGTCTCCGCGATGGGCCGCTTCGGTGCGCCGTATGCGACAGACACACTCCTCTCGCTCCTCGAGGGATTACCCTCCGATACCCGTGAACGCGACCTGCTCATGGCGAGCGGCGAGACTATCGCTGCGGTCGTTCTCGCTCACGAGTTGCGCGCGGCCGGTGTAGAAGCAGAAGCGTACACCGGTGCCGAGGCAGGCATCGGAACTGACGGTGTCCATGGCTCTGCGGCGATCACCGACATTCATCCCGGACCGCTTCTCTCCGCCGTCTCCCGCGGTGTTGTCCCCGTGGTCGCCGGCTTCCAGGGCATCTCCGCCGACGGGGCACTCACTACCCTCGGGCGCGGAGGATCGGATACGACGGCCTGCGCCCTCGGCGTCGCTCTCGAAGCCGACACCGTCGAGATCTACACCGACGTCGACGGCGTCATGAGCGCTGACCCGCGTACGTGCGAAGGCCCGCATGTGCTCGAAATCATCCGCGCCGACGAGCTCCATCAGATGGCGCGTCACGGCGCCCGCGTCATCCACACGCCCGCTGCCGAACTCGCACTCGCCAGTGGCCTTGCGGTGCGGGTGCGCAACACCTATACGGACCATCCCGGAACCCTCGTGGCCGACATATCCGCCTATCGCCCCGATCGTGTGGCGACCGCTGTATCGCACACGGACCATGTTGCCCGCCTCAGGGTGTCGCTGCCGGCACCTGAGGGTACCCGTGCACACATGGCCGCTCAGGCGCGCGTCTACCGCGCCATGGCGGATGCCGAAGTCTCGCTCGACATGTTCACACCGGTTGGCGAGACGCTGGTCTTCTCGGTAGCTGAAAACGCACTCGATAGCGCGTGCTCGGTGTTGACCACTCTCGGTCTCACCTACCGCGTGCAGGCCGCACTCTCCAAGGTCACGCTCGTCGGGGCCGGCATGCATGGCGTACCCGGTGTCATGGCCAGGATGTCCGAGTACCTCGACCGGGCGGGCATCACCGTCCTTCAGACCGCCGACAGCCACACGACGATCTCGGTGCTTGTCCCTTCCGAGGAGGCCCAGGTAGCTGTACAGGCGCTCCACGACGGCTTCGAACTTGCTGACAGTGACGACTGACCGGGCACCTATCGGGAAGCGTTCGCCGCGGTCACCGAGCACCTTCACACCTCTCGACCACCATGCTCGTGGGTGTGGCACAATGAATCCCATCGAACTCACCACACGCGGGCCACGCCCGCAGCACGATGCAAGGGGAGTACCCATGGCAGAACCACGCTTCGGACGTATGCTGACCGCGATGGTCACACCGTTCACACCCGAACTCGAACTCGACCTTCCCCGCGCTCAGGCCCTCGTCGAGCGCCTTCTTGCGAGTGGCACCGACGGACTGATCGTGTGTGGCACCACCGGTGAGTCGCCCACCGTCTTCTACCCGCAGAAGATCGAACTCTTCCGCGCGGTCGTCGAGGCGGCGAAGGGGAGGGCGCCCGTCATCGCGAATGCCGGAGACAACTGCACGGCAGATAGCGTCGACTTCGCCCGAAAGGTGGCGTCTCTCGGTGTCGACGGGATCATGACCGTAGTACCCTATTACAACAAGCCTCCCCAGGAGGGGCTCTACCAGCATTTCCGGGCGATCGCCGAGGCTGTCGACCTCCCGGTGATCCTGTACAACATCCCCGGACGCTGTGTGATCAACATGACTGCCGAGACCACGCTGCAGCTCGCCCATGACTGCGAGAACATCGTCGCGGTGAAGGAAGCCAGCGGCGACCTGACCCAGATAGCCCAGATCATCGACGGGGCTCCTGCCGGATTCGACGTGCTCTCCGGAGACGACGAGATGACCTTGCCGATGATGGGACTCGGCGGTGCCGGTGTGATCAGCGTTGTCGCGCATGTGGCCGGTCACCGCTTCAAGGAGATGATATCCGCTCAGGTCTCAGGCGATCACACGCGTGCACTCCGTATCCACCTCGAGCTCCTGCCCCTGATGAAGGCGCTGTTCATGACCTCCAATCCCATCATGGTCAAAGAGGCCCTTCGCCTACAGGGATTCCCTGTAGGCACCGTTCGTCTCCCGCTCGTACCGCCGACACCCGAGCAGACTGTGGAGCTCGAGCGGATCATGCGTCACGTCGGTACCTTGCCCGTCTGAATCGTCCGTAACGCGTGGGCATCTGCCTCGCGCGTGTGTACTGTCCTGACGTCGCCACTGAGCGACTCGACTTAAGGAGCGCGACCTTACCCGCATGTCACAGAAAAAGACCCGCCTGCGCGTCATCCCCCTCGGGGGGCTCGGCGAGATAGGCAAGAACATGACCGTGCTCGAGTACGGCAACGACATGGTCGTCATCGATGCCGGCATAATGTTTCCCGACGACGACCACCCCGGCGTCGATCTCATACTGCCGGATTTCGGCTACATCGTGCGTCGGAAAGAGAAGCTCCGTGCCATCGTCATCACCCATGGCCACGAGGACCATACCGGTGCACTCCCGTACCTGCTCAAGGAGGTCGGCCCCGGAGTCCCGATCCTCGGCACGAAGCTCACCCTCGGGCTGATCTCCGGCAAACTCGAAGAGCATCGCATCAAGAAACCGAAGCTGCGGGAGATCCATCCCGACGGTCACGTGAACATCGGCCCGTTCGGCTTCGACTTCATCCCGGTGAACCACTCCATCCCCGACGGAGTGGCGCTCTTCATCCGCACTCCGGTGGGAAACATCCTTCACACAGGTGACTTCAAGTTCGACCAGACCCCGA
>SKKZ01000106.1 GCA_007123455.1 Coriobacteriia bacterium
GCGTACTCGATCGAGCCGGCCTCGTTCATGATGGAGACCGCCTCTTCGAGCGTGGCGGTGTCGGTCACGCGTGCCGAGAGTATCTCGAGCAGACGCTCGCGGCGCGACGAGTGCTGGAGTGTATGGATGGCGACGAGCGTGCGCTTACCTTCGGTGAGGTCGCTGCGGAAGTCCTTCTTCGTGGACTCCTTCGTGCCGACGAGGTTGAGCACGTCATCCTGGATCTGGAATGCCAGACCGGCCGCCATGCCGAACTCGCGCAGCGCCTCGATCTGCTCCTCGGTCCCGTGACCGACTATCGCCCCGACAGCGAGCGGCACCGCACCGGAGTAGTAGGCGGTCTTGTGGCGCGCCATCACCAGGTAGTCCTCGACGCTGAGGTCGAACCGGTCATCACGCGCCCAGCCGATGTCGAGCGCCTGCCCCTCGATGGTGCGCGTCGTCATGTCGACGAGTTCGGCAAGCACACGCAGCTTCGTGCGGTCGTCGAGACCCGGATCGTGCACGACGGTGCCGCAGACCAGGGAGAGCGCCAGGTCGCCCGCGTTGATGGCTACACCCTCACCCTCGCGTATGTGCATGCAGGGCTCGTCTCGACGGGTGAGCGAACAGTCCTCGATATCGTCGTGGATGAGCGCGGCCGTGTGAAAGTGCTCGATGGCGGCTGCCGAGGGCTTGGCGCGCTCCGGGTCTCCACCGACCGCTTCACAGGCAAGCAGGCAGATGAGCGGACGGTGCCGCTTGCCGGCGTTGGCGGTGAACTCGGCGACCGGACCGTAGAGGTAGCGACGCATGTCGGGGTGGGACCCATCGGCGAAGAAACCCGCCAGATAGGCGTCGAACTTCTTGGAGTTGCGCTTGAGGTAGAGCTCGAATCCGGTCATCGGTCTCCTCGGCACCCGACGTATGAGTCCGCCCGCCCGAGGCTCCGGGGGTCTGGCTCACAGGCCGGGCGTTGCAGCTCACATCTTACGGTGACCGTGGTACTCGGGCAACCGTCAGAGAGACCTCGCGATCGACTCCGGTGCCGTACTCAGAGCTGCGTCCGGTACCCCTTCTCGATATACACACCGTCGGCGGTGAAGCGCTTGCGGAATGAGAGGAGCACGGCCAGCACCGAGCCGAACGCGGTGGCCGCCGACACCATGAGCATGACCACGACCTGGTAGTACGCGGCGGCAAGCGGATCGGCACCTGCAAGTACCTGACCGGTCATCATGCCCGGAATGAAGACGATCCCGGCCGCAGCCATCGCGTTGATGGTGGGAATGAGGCCCGCACGGATAGCCACGCGCACCGAATCTCCCGCCGCTTCCCACGGCGTGGCACCGAGTGCGGTGAGTGCGAGGACCTCTCCCGCCCGCGCGTCGAGATCGGCGAAGGTCCGCTCGAGTGCGAGTGCTATGCCGTTCATCGAGTTGCCGAGCACCATGCCCGCGATGGGGATGACGTACTGTGCCCGGTACCACGGCTCGACCTGCACGATGAGGCCGGTCACGGCGAACGTCACGGTGAAACCCGTGAGCAGCATGGTCGCCATCGAGCTGCCGAGGATACCCGGCGGAGCGTCGGGCGCGCGCTTCACGATCGTCTGCGCGGCCGCCGCCATCATGAACACGAGGATGGCGAGCACGAGCCAGGGACTGTCGATGCCGAACACCCAGCGCAGCACGAGACCGAGCGCGACGAGCTGCAGGAAGGTGCGGATGGTCGCGATCGCGAGATCGCGCTCGAGTCCGAGGGAGAGCCGCAACGAGAGCACCCCGACGACGACGACGAACCCGGTCGACAGCAACAGCTGTGGCCAACCGATCTCGATGACGCCTCCGACGAGTTCGTTCACGGTCCCACCTCTGTGAGGTGGCCGCCCACGAGGCGCAACGTACGCGCCGCGGCGACATCTCCGCGCTGGTGCCGCACACGCAGGATCGCCCCACCCGCGGCGGCGAAGCGTCCGGTCATGGCGGAGACCTGTGCGGAGCTCTCGTCGTCGAGATTGGCGTCCGGCTCGTCGAGCAGAAGGACATCGGGCCGGGTCAACACTGCCCGCAGCAACGCCACGCGCGCCGCCTGCCCCACCGAAAGTCGCGATGCGTCCCGGCCGAGTGCTATCTCGGCAAGTCCTACGTCGTGCAGAGCCTGTTCGAGGGCGCCGTCAGGAGGAGGATGGCCTGCCGAGCGCACCTTGAGGTCCCAGGGCAGCAGGAGGTTTTCCCGCACGGTGCCCGGGCGCATCGCTGCGGTCTGAGGAAGCAGCGTCACCCGGCTGCGCCACTCGGCAGGTGCGTACTCGGCAGCAGGACGACCCGCAAGGGTGAGCGTGCCTACAGCATCGGGGAGCAGGCGTGCGAGCGCACGCAGGAGTGTCGTCTTGCCCGAGCCCGACGGGCCACGCACATCGACGATCTCACCCGCCTCGAGGCCGAGCGAGACCCGTTCGAGCACCACGTGAGGGCCGGGATCGGCATGTGAGGTGAAGGTCAGCCCTTCGGCCGAGAGCAGCACCGTCGCCCTACCATCGCTCGTTGTGGACGAAGGAGGGATCGTAACGGTCCGACGGCGGCTTCTGCTCGGCGGGATGGCCGATGGCGAGCACCGCGAGCGGCTCGACGTGCTCGGGAATGCCGAGCAGCTTCTTGAGCGGGTCGACACGCTCCATCTTCGGGTAGTAGCCGAGCCACACTCCACCGAGCCCGATCGCGTGCGCCGCAAGCAGCGCGTTCTCGACCGCCGCGGAGCAGTCCTGCTGCCACATGACCTCGTGCTTGAGGTCGGCGGTGTCGCCGCAGACGACGATCCCGAACGCGGCATCGGCAAGCATGCGAGCGTAGGGGCTGGTGGCCGCGGCGGCGGCAAGCGTTTCCCGCTCGGTGAGCACGACAAAGCGCCACGGTTGCTGGTTGCCTGCCGAGGGAGCGGCCTGGGCTGCGCGCAGAACGGTCTCGATCTGCTCCCCGGTCGCGGGCTCCTCGGTGAATCGGCGGATGCTGCGCCGCGTCATAATGGCGTCGAGTGCGTCCATGGGTCACTCCTCCTTCGATGCGTCCCGGGCACGTACACGCCGTGCGTCGCGCCTGAGAACCGGGCTCGTCCCGAACAACAGGTCGTTCTCGAAACTCACCCGCTCGAGTGTGGTGATCTCGGCGACGATCTGCATCAGGTTCGCGGTCACCTCGGGCGAGTCGACCTTGAGTTCATGCACCTCGATCCCGTCGAGCTTACCGTGCTTCTTCGCGTTGATGTAGGTCTTCCAGAGCGCCTGACGTATGCGCGGACGGGTCGAAGGCGTGCGCAGGGCATCGAGGATGCGCGCTCGGGCGTCCTCGAGTGTGGCGGCGGAGGGATTCTTCGGCAAAGCGGCGAGCTCGCGGCCCATCGCATCGGCGAACGGCCGGCTCGTCTCCTGGAGTATGAACTTCACGACGTGCCAGGCATCGTAGAGGTCGCGTGCGCGGTCGATCTCGCGATCGGCCAGCCAGAGCCACGCATGCAGTCGGCGGCGCCAATCCCACCACAACAACGGGTTGGCGAGCGCGCTGTCCGGTATGAGGAACCATCCGGTCTCGAGCAGCATCGCGCCGAACACGCCCGAGCCCTCGACCTGCTCGGCGCGCTTCTTGCCCACCTTCGCCTTGTAGACGCCGCACGACGGCGACGCTTCCTTGACGATCATCGCAC
>SKKZ01000258.1 GCA_007123455.1 Coriobacteriia bacterium
CCGCTCGAGACTATCGCGAACCGAGGCGGCGAGATCGAGTCGCCCGTCGACCGCGCCGATGGTATCAAATGTGTTGCAGAATTGCGAAAGGATTTCTTCACCGACCTCGTAGCAACAAGAGTTGATATGGGGGCCGATGTACGCATACAGGTCCACCGGCGAGCAACCGGCATGCGTGGCGAGTGTGTGCGCGGCGGCGCCGGGGAGTCCCGCAAGGGCACCGCGCCATCCCGCATGGACGACGCAGACAGCACGCATCGGTCCGCGGGCAACAAGCACTATCGGCACACAATCCGCATAGAACATAAGCAACGGGACGCCTATCGCGCTCGTGAGAAGAGCGTCGCTCGCACTGACCGGAGGCACTCCCCCGCAGAACGCGCCCGAGCCCGCATCCTCTTCGGTGACCACCGTTACGCGGTCTCCGTGCACCTGCTCGGCGGTAATCAGGTCTTCGCGCCAATCTGCCAGTCCGAGTGCGGCCATCAACCGTGTCCTGTTCTCGTCGACCGCTTCCGGGTCATCACCAACGTGAGCAGCGAGATTGAGCGAGTCAAAGGGTGCGGAACTCACTCCTCCGCCTCGTTCCGAGAACGCGACGACCAGCCCCTCTCCGGCCAGGAGGGGATCTGTCCAGACCGCGACGCCGCCCGGGTAGGAACGTCGCTCGAGCGAGGGTGTGAACGCTATGATGTCTTCATCTCCTGTCATTGAGGGAATGATACCGGGAGTGACAGACCATGTGGTCGCCCGCAGGAGACCGCTCGTGAGGAGGCTGGAAATGGACGTCGCCAGGGGGATCTCGGCTCCCTTCAAGGATTCGAACTGGCTCATGAAGGCGCTGATCGGAGGCGTGTGGTCGGTGGTGCCATTCACCGGGTTCGCGCTCACCGGCTACTACCTCGACTACATCCGCAACACGGCGCATGGCAGGGAGACACCGCTCCCCGAGTGGAGCCTGTTCGGTCGCTTCTGGATCCGGGGGCTGCTTGCCGCGATCGCAATCTTCATCTACATGTTACCGGCATTCGCCCTCATAATGCTTGCGGCCCTGCCACTCATTCCCATCGCCATCGTGAGCGATTCGCGAGGCATGCAGAGCGGAGGCGGTCTTGAGGCCCTCTTCGCCGGAGGACTCTGCCTGGCCATAGGCGTCGCCCTGATATACATGCTGGCCATATGGATCTTCGTGGCGGCGGCACTCGCCCACTACGCCATGCATGAGGAGTTCAGTACCGCGTTCGCGTTCCGTGACATCAAACAGCGGCTATCGACACCCGGGGCTTCCTACGCCACGGCACTGGTCATGAGCATTGCGATCGCAGTCGTCGCCGGAGTGTTCGGCAGCACAGTCGGTGCGATTCTGGCTATCGTCCCGCTGCTCGGGTGGCTTGCAGCGATATTCCTCAGCGGGGCAGTCGGGTTCGTCGGCTCACTCATGGCAGCGCACCTGTTCGGACAGTATGCCGCTCGGGCTTACGGCCTCCCGGGCCCGGACGGAGCACCTTCCGGCTACTCACCTCCGGGCACTATGCCAGCGCCACCTCCTACGGAGCCCTCCGCCCCGGTCTCATCCCCGCCTTCACCGCCCGCGGCGCCTGAAGCGCCTGAGACGCCCCAAGCGCCCGAGGCGCCACCCATCCCCCCGACACCACCTAAGGCTCCGGAAGCCTCTGGTCCTGCCCCGGAAGCGGGGCAGCATGAGGAGTCTGAAGGACGAGCCGGAGCGGAAGAGGAATCCGAACGCGAGTGACGCCGTCACGCGCGCGAAGAAGCAACGAGCCCGCCGCGCCCGGCGGGCTCCTTGTCGCCACTAGAACAAGAGGATCCCGAAACCACGGGGTCTAGCCGCCGTGGTTCCGGGATCCAAGACGTGCCACGTCAGAAGGAGCGCTTCTTCAGGAACGCCGGGATATCGAGCTCCTCCTCGGCAATGGGCTCGAACGCAGGCAGCGACGAATCTTCGTCTTCGACCGCGGCGAACTCCATCGTCTCCTGCTTGCGGCGGCGACCTTCGAAACCGGTCGCGATGACCGTGACCCTGATCTGGTCCATCATCGAGTCATCGATCACTGCACCGAAGATGATGTTGGAATCGGGGTGTGCGGCCGCCGCGACCACCTCGGCCGCCTCGTTCACCTCGAACAAACCAAGGTCCGAGCCACCCGCGATGGACAGCAGCACACCCTGCGCACCCTCGATACTCGACTCGAGCAGCGGGCTCGAGATCGCGGCCTTCGCAGCGTCATGAGCACGGTTGTCGCCAGCGGCGAGACCGATGCCCATGAGCGCGGAGCCGGCATCGGCCATGATGGTGCGGACGTCCGCGAAGTCCAGATTGATCAGACCCGGGACGGTGATGAGATCGGTGATGCCCTGAGTGCCCTGGCGCAGAATGTCATCGGCGATCCTGAACGCGTCCAGTATCGACGTCTTCTTCTCAGCGACCTGAAGCAGACGATCGTTCGGGATCACGATCAAGGTGTCGACCTTGTCCCTCAGGCGATTGATGCCGTCTTCCGCTTGCAGCGCACGCTTCCGTCCTTCGAACGCGAAAGGACGCGTAACCACACCGACCGTCAGAGCACCGATCTCTTCCTTCGCGATCTCGGCGATGATCGGAGCGGCTCCCGTACCGGTACCGCCTCCCTCGCCCGCCGTAATGAAGACCATGTCGGCTCCCTGCAGAGCCTCCTTGATCTCACCGCGATTCTCTTCCGCGGCCTGCAGCCCCACATCCGGGTCCGCTCCGGCACCCAGACCCTTCGTCAGATTGATGCCGATGTGAACCTTATAGTCGGCATCCGACATGAGCAACGCCTGGGCATCGGTATTGACCGCGATGAACTCGACGCCCTTGACACCCGCCTCCACCATACGGTTTACGGCGTTCGTGCCACCACCACCAATGCCGAGCACTTTGATGACGGCGAGGTAGTTCGCGCCCGTATCGAGCATGGTTTCCCTCCCGGTCTTCCCTGATTCCCAGATACTCTCAACCTCAGGTTTACACTTATGTTACCGATGCAACGGTCAATCTTCGCATAAACCTTATAGGGAGTGCAACCCCCTTTCTGCCGGAGTGGCACGCCGGGGGAACCCGAGGGTGATCTATGGTGATGGCTGACCGTACCTACGAACCGGTATCGAGCCCTCGCCACGTTGGGCGGTCGACGGTCCGCACGTTGATGTGCACGACTGTGTCCGCCTGCTCTTCCATGATCCTGAGGGCGACCGCGTCCTTCCGCTCGATGTCCTCGGCAGACCCCACGAGGATCTCGACATCGGAGAGTGTGATGAGGGTCGTCAAGTCGACCGACGGCGCTGACACGGCACGAACGAGAGCTCGCATCTCGGCACTGAGGCTCTCGGCGATCAGCAGCGCGTTGGCGAGTGCATCAGATTCGGACCGCTCCCCCGCAACCGGTTCGAAGTCCGGGAGGTCGCGAATCACCGCAACCGTCTCGGTCGTGTCGGGCGTGCGCTGGCCGAGGACTACGCCTTCCGCGTCAACGAGCCAGAACGACGTCTCACCGGTATCGACCAGAGCGACGGGCGCACGCTCCTCTACGTGGATGAACAGCCCGTCCGGGAAGCGACGGCTGACATGTGCCTCCTGAATCCATGGATGCTCCAGAAGCCGTGACTCTATCTCATCACGTGGGAAACG
>SKKZ01000170.1 GCA_007123455.1 Coriobacteriia bacterium
CGCCCGCCCGACGCACGGGTCGGCGCCTTCCTGAACGGTCTTGCAGCCGCCGGCGTGCCGGCGACCGTACGTGCCGAGCGGGGCACCGACATCGAGGCTGCGTGTGGCCAGCTCACCCAGCGGCATGCTCCGGAATACTGACCGGGCAGAGCGTGCCGGCAATGCGGCAACCGCGACAGATGGCGCCATCCCACTCGTTGAGAGCCCGGTAGTCCCTGGTCGAGATCGCCTCATATGCGCCGAGCAGACTTTCCTCGATCGCGCCCGTCTCATCCGCTCCGAACTCGAACGTCACTTCCTCCAGCCCCCCGTCGGCAATCTCGACCTCCGGGCGCACGAACACGACCCGGACACTCTCACAGCCGTCACTGAGCGCTGCGTACGCGTAGCAGCGTGCCTGGGTCGCGAAGCGTTCTCTGAGCTCGCTCTCGCCCGCCTCTGAGGTCCCCGATTTGTAATCGACGACAAGCGCCGAGGTGCCCGTGCGCCCGTAGGCGTCGATCACCCCGACGAGATCCGCCTCATGGACCCCCGACCCCATCCGTACCGAGAACGGATGCTCCCGGCGCACCGTCTTGCAGGCTTCAAGCTCTGCGGCAATTCGCGAACCCGCAAAGCGTTCGGCAGCCCGTGTCAGACGAACCGGTCCATCCGGCCCGAGCTGGTAGAAGCGCGCGATGGCCTCGATGCGCTCAGCCGGCGGTACCGGTGCACCCGGTCTGCCGAGCTGAAGCACCGCATGAAGTGCCGAGCCGAACTTCATCGGATTTCCATCGCCGGGCATCTCTGCACCGCCCAAGCGGGCGACACGCTGTGCCCAGTAACGTAGAGAACACGCGTCGAAAGCGCTGATATCGCTGTAAGAGAAACGCTCCGGGCGCGTGGGCGCCACCCCGGAGGCCACCAGGGCGGGCCCATCGGCGGGATCGGGTGCCGCTGCTGCGTCCGGGTGCTCCGCGCGTTCCGGACTATCAGGTGGCTGCGCGCACATGACCGGGGCTTCGGGTACCTCGTGCACACGCAGCGAGACTCGCGCACCCTGCGACAGCGACCGGATCGTGTCAGTTCCCGGCGGCCCCTCGAGAAGCGACCCGAGCGCCCGCCTCGCGAGCCCGAGCGAGCACTCGGCAGCATCGAGGGGGCTCTTCTCCAGATTGGCCGATCCGCTCAAGAGCAGGACCTCGCGCGCGCGTGTGCACCCCACGTAGAAGAGTCGCTTAGCCTCCTCGGCCTCGGCGGCGGTCTCCTCTGAAGCAAACTGCGCGAACCGGGGAGTGCGGCGGTCTTCGGACTTGCCTCCCCAGCTGGCCGGCAATCCGAGTGCTATCTCAAGTTGTCCGTCGCTAACGCACGTGCGGAGGATCCCGCCGTCAGCAGGCGGTGTATCGTCGAGGAGCGGCAAGGCGACGACCGGGAACTCGAGCCCCTTCGATGCATGTATGCTCATGATGCGGACCGCCGGGGACCCGTCATCAGCTAGCGCCGAGGGGCTTTCCTGGTGGCCGAAGCGCTCCTCAGCGTCGACACGGGCAGCGAATCCCGCGACTCCTGAACCGCCCGAACGCTCGAACTCGGCAGCCTTGTCGATGAACTGCAGCACGTTGGCGAATGCCTCGAGCCCGGCGTCACCGCTGCCGAGGAGGGCGAGGTCCGTATCGGACTCCTCGACGGCGCGCTTCAGAACCTCGGCCAGTGGTACGGCACCCACCCGATCACGCGCCCGTTCGATGACCCGGCGAAGCGACACCGCCGCAGCTGCGTCGGTCGCAGAGAGTGCCGCTCCGGCGACACCGAGCCCGTCCCACAGATGCCTGCCCGCTCTGCGAGATGCCTCGGCGTTGCGGAGGAGCCACAAGCCGTCGTCGCTCACCGCGCTCATGGGGGAGAGCAAGAGGGTCGCCAACGCCATGTCATCGCGGGGATTGGCTATCACCCTGCACAACGAACGCAACATCGTCACCTCGGGAAGGCCGAGGAACCGGCGGCCCCCCACCACGAGCACCGAGAAGCCCCGTCGGCGAAGCGCGGTAGCCACCGTGCCGGCACTCGCGTACCTGCGCAGGAGGACGACCATCTCGCCCGGGCTCACGCCTGACTCCCTGAGCTGCGCGAACCTCGTTGCAAGCGCCTCGGCTTCGGTGTGTCTCGTCGCAGCTTTCGACCGGCCCTCCGTGTGCACGAGATCGAAACCGATACGGGGAGCCCTTGTCGGCACGAGCGGGCGCTCCGGCTCCTGACGCCGCGCCTCGAGGCGAAGCAGTTCGTCACCGAAGAGATCCGGGTGACCAAACACCTCGTTCACGAACCCGATGACTTCGGGGTGCGAACGGTAGTTGTCCACAAGTTCGACGGGGCTCGCCCCCGCACGCGCCATCTGCTCGCGGTGGCGCCGGTAGACCGCGAGATCCGCCCCCCGGAAGCGGTAGATCGACTGACGTTCGTCACCGACGGTGCACAGGTTCTCTCCGCTAATGCTTTGCACGATACGCATCTGCAACTCGTCGGTGTCCTGAAACTCATCGACCATGATGAGACGGAACGCGCTCCGATAACGATCCCGCAAATCGGGCCGTTCCTCGAGCAAGCGTGCTGTGCGTAGCTGAAGGTCGCCGAAGTCCAAGACGCCACGCTCCCCCTTGAGCGAGGCGAGGACACTCGTATATGCCTCGGTGAGAGTGACGAGCGCTCCTGCAGCAGGCGCGGTCATCACCGTCGCCGCGTCGGCGAGGAGCCGGGACCTGAGCTCCTTTATCTCGCCGCAGACGCCCTTGATGGGCGCCGCAGAGCCACCTCTCGCCGAGTACTTCTCAAGCGCCCGCCACAGGTGCTCGGCAACATCACCGGGACCCATCGCGTAGACATCGAGAGGCTCGAGCGCAGCGAGCAGCATATGACACGCTGCAGCGTGGTTTGCGGCGCCCTTGATGGCGCAAGCATGCTCCTCAAGGGTACCGTGCGCGCTGCTGAAGAACTCGAGCGCCCGGGCGAAGAGAGCGGTTGCGTCCGGGGCCGGCTCCAGTGCGATATCCACGGGGGTCAAGCCGTGAGTGTCGAGCATCCTCGTGGCCAGAGAGACGGCGTCCCACACGTGCTGGAAGCCGTAGACAGCGAAGAGCTCGCGAACCGCGGGTGACGAGTCGTGAGCCGCGCTCGCCGCCTTCTCGAACGCTTCCTCTCGCATCGCTCGTGCCTCGGTCTCATCGGCGACAGCGAACCCCGGATCCAGCCCCGCCTCGAGAACATGCCTCCGCAGAACGCGGGCGCAGAAGCCGTGTATGGTCGAGATCCACGCGCCGTCGAGCTCGCGCGCCTCGCGGGACATGCCGGCAGCCCTCAGGGACAAGCGGATACGTTCGGCAAGCTCGCCGGCGGCTTTGTCCGTGAAGGTTATAGTCAGCAGCTCGTCGACGGGAGCCGGTGCCCAGCCTTCCGCTCCGTCTGGAACCACTGCACGGACGAACCGCTCGGCAAGTGCGCGTGTCTTACCGGTGCCCGCACCCGCGCTGATCAGCACCGGGCCCTCGAGGGTTCCCGCAGCGCGCTCCTGTCCCTCGTTGAGCGGGAAGATCATACGGGGAGCACCTCCCCGCACGTCGCGCGAGCCGGGCAGCTCCCGCACACGTTGCAGCCGCCGGCGACAGGCGCGATGACGCCGGCCCGGATACCCG
>SKKZ01000261.1 GCA_007123455.1 Coriobacteriia bacterium
AGGGCGAGGTGCCGCGTCCGCTCGCCAAGATCGCTTCCGGAGGCGAGATCTCCCGGGTGATGCTTGCGCTGAAGTCCGTCCTGGGCAGCGCTGACGACGTGCCGGTCCTCGTCTTCGACGAGGTCGATGCCGGTATCGGCGGCGCCACCGGTCTTGCCGTGGGTGCGCGCCTCGCCGGGCTGGCCGAGAACCGTCAGGTGATCGTGGTCACGCATCTGCCCCAGGTGGCCGCGTACGCGCAACACCACCTTGTCGTGCACAAGGCGATCGCGGAGGGCAGGACGGTCACCTCCGTCGAGCCGGTGAAGGGCGATCAGCGGGTCGCCGAGATAGCGAGGATGCTCTCGGGCAGCGACACCGATGCGAGCCTCACGCACGCGAAGGAGCTTCTCGAACAAGTCGCTGTGTCCGTGGACCGGGCATGCCGATGAGGTACCGGGGAACAGCCCGTCTGGACAAACGTACGAAGGACCTCGTCAAACGTCTCGGTCGCGACGACATCGCCATCATCGACCATGTAGACATGGACCGCGTAAGTGCCGAGAGCTTGCTCGAAACCGGCGTCGAGGTGGTCGTGAACGCATCACGGTCGATCTCGGGCGCATACCCGAATGTCGGTCCGCTGCTTCTCGCCCGAGCCGGTATCCAGATCCTCGACGGGGTTGGACCGGAGGTGTTCGATTCGCTGAGCGAAGGCGATGTCGTAGAAGTGGCCGGTACCGATCTGCTTCATGGCGGAGTGGTAGTCGCGACGGGCGAACGACTCACGGTCAGTTCGGTCGAATCAGCCATGGAGACGGCGAAGGACTCTCTCGGAGACCAGTTGGATCGCTTCGCGCGCAACACACTCGAGTTCCTCGAGCGTGAGAAGGCGCTGCTTACGGATGGAGCGGGCATACCCAACGTCAGGACGCCCATAAGTGGCAGGCACGTGCTCGTGGTGGTGCGGGGCTACGACTATCGCGAGGATCTCGAGACGCTTAAGCCGTATATCCGGGATGTACGCCCCGTGCTCATCGGTGTCGACGGCGGAGCAGATGCCATTCGGGACGCAGGCTTCGCTCCGGACATCATCGTCGGTGACATGGACTCGGTCAGCGACGAGGCACTCATGAGTGGCGCGGAGTTGATCGCACATGCATATCCGGACGGGCGATGTCCCGCGATGGAGCGCATCACGGGACTCGGGCTCGAGGCCATTCCGTGGTCGATCGGTGCGACGAGTGAGGACCTTGCTTTGCTCCTTGCCTACGAATCGGGCGCCGATCTCATCGTAGCTGTCGGTACCCATGCTAATCTCGTCGAATATCTCGACAAAGGCAGACAGGGCATGGCTTCAACCTTTCTCGTTCGTCTGAAGGTCGGCCCGAGACTCGTGGACGCCAAAGGTGTGAGCAAGCTCTACCGGACCTCGGTCGGCCCTAAAGATCTCGTACTGCTCGCCGGAGCGGCACTCCTCGCGATCTCCATCATCATCACCATCTCGCCTATGGCGCGCTCTATGCTCGGACTGCTAATGCTGCGCTTGCGCGCGTGGATCGGCTTGTAGAACCTCGACACAGGAGCATGCGCATGTACAATCTCCGATACCATATCGCCTCGCTAGTGGCGGTCTTCCTTTCGCTGTCCATCGGGTTGTTGCTCGGCACGATCGTGGTGGAGCGTGGGATGCTGGACCGCCAGAGGGAAACCATCGTCCAGAGCTTGCAGGAGGAGTTTCGGTCTTTGGATGCGGAGAACCGGCAGATGCGTGAGGCGCTCTCGTCAAGCAACGAGCTCATAGAGACGCTTCTTGCCGTAAGTATCGAAGGGGAACTCGAGGGCCGGACGGTGCTCGTCGTGACAAGCGTCGGGCGTGTCGACGGATTGGCAGGCAGTACCGAGGCGATCGTCAACGCCGGAGGGACACCGGTGACCATGCTGCTCTCACGCCCCTCATTCGGAATCGAGGAGCCTGCGCTCTCGTCCGTGGCGACCGCGGTAATTGGACCGGTCGAACCCGACGCACTCCTGACCGAGGTGGCCACGACGCTCGCCACCGAGTGGCATACAGCCGGAGCGGAGCGTCCACTCACTGATGCGCTTGTGTCCGAAGGTGTCCTGCGCATCGATGGAGACCCGGGCGTATTGGTTCCTGCCGACGCCCTGGTGTTCCTTGCTCTGTTCGACGGCGTTCCGGATGAAGGTGCGCTGGCTCTGGCGAGTGCATTCGCGAGTGAGGATCGGCCTGCATGCGGGGTCCAGGCAGTCGGGTTGGAGACGGGTATCGCTGCCGCCGCCGTCGAGTCGGGCTTGTCCGCCGTGGACCACGTGGGCACACCCGCGGGGACGTTCTCGTTGACATGGGTTCTCACTGGACGTGCGACAGGGCACTTCGGTACCGGGGACGCGGCACAGTCGCCGTGGCCGAGATAGCGAGATCAGCGTCTCTCGTCGCGGGCAAGGCGCACGATCGCCGCGGCGACGTGCACCAACTGTCGCCCTCGATGGACGAACCCTGCAAGATCGCGCCCGGTTGCCGCATGCGACATCTCTGTCTCGACCTCGACGACGCGTAGCCCCGCCCTGAGGGCGCGGACCGTGAGGGCGACCTCGACACCGTAGCCTGCTTCGAACGGCCTGCAGGCTCTCAACGCCGAACGGTTGAGCGCCCGCTGGCCCGAGAGAGGCGCGTGCGCGTCGAAGGGTCCGCCGAGTCGCGTGATGCCCCATCGGGCGAGACCTTTTACGAGCCCGAATCCGGCTTTTCCCTCAGGCCGCGGGAACCGGGCAATGCTCATGTCCGCCGCGCCGGCGAGGACGGGCTCGAGGAGACGGCCTGCTTGTACGGCGGTCTCTCCGAGATCGGCGTCGAGCAATAGGAGCACATCCGGGTCGCCTGCTTCTGCCATGCCGGCCTCCAGAGCTCCACCCTTGCCCACGTTCTGTTCGAGTCGTATCACTGCGGCACCGGCGCTCCGCGCGATCTCTGCCGTGGCGTCGGAGGAGGCGTCGTCGACGACGATCACGGTGTCGATGCCTTCTACGGAGCGGACGGCAGTGAGTGTGGCCGCGATACGCCTGGCCTCATCGTGAGCGGGAATCAGCGCGACCGTGCTCATCGGCCACCACGTCTGCCGAAGGTTCTCCCGACTACCCGCCGCGCCATGCCGAAGCCTGCGGCGACCTCACTGACGCCCATGGCCCAGGCGAGCCCGTAGCTGACGGTGAGGCCGACGATGCCGCCGGCGATGACCTGGATGAGCGCCCCACCGGGGGTGCCTGTTGCGCCCACGAGGTATGCGACACCCCATGCGCTTGCTCCGCCGACCAGGGCGGCACCTAAGACGCGTATGAGGAGAGACGAAATGCCCCGCACGTCGTACCCGCCGATGCGCGCACGCAGAATCAGTGCAAGCGCGGTGAGATTCAGGAAGTAGAAGATGCCGTCCGCTATCGGGATACCTCTGAGTCCGATGCCGGCCCAACCGGCGACACCGGTGGTGAGCGTCGCATACAGTGCGATCTGGATCACCGTCAGACCGAGGTTCGTAAGCATAGGCGTGCGCGTGTCCTGCATCGAGTAGAACGTCTTCAACACGTACATGAACGCCGCGAAGAAGAAGAGCCCCGCTGCCCACCAGATGAGGATCTCTGCGACCGC
>SKKZ01000056.1 GCA_007123455.1 Coriobacteriia bacterium
AGCGAGCGAGCAACTCCCGGAGCAGCGCGTTGCGGCTCACGCCGGTTCGCTGGGCGGCAGCGTCGATGCGAGCCAACGTGGCCGGATCGATGTCGCGAAAGAGAACGTCGGGCATGGCGCCAACCTCCGACATCGCTATTAGGAAATCGCTGATGGGGCGCCGTCAACACGGTCTGGCCGTCCGGTGGATACCCGGCCGCGCGCACGATCACCAGCCCGTCCCCGATCGGGCACTATCCTCTCGGGCTTCGGTCAGGCGCTGCCGGGCGACGGTGCGGTCCATCTTGCGGTGGAGGATCTCGCCGAGGATCAGATAGTCGCGGGGAGACCCACCGACGTCATCGAGGAACTGTTGCCCTCGGTCGCACGCGGCGAGCGGGGGCGACGTTCGATGCTCTGAAGCATCACATGGGTGGTGTCGTGCACGTCAACATCCGCCGTGTCCTAGGCGACGCCTCGCGAGCCGATGCTTTGACACAGAAGCTCTTCACCGAGGTGATTCGGGACGCCATCGACGACGATCCGGACTTGCACGGCACTGAAGCTGGCTGCTGACGCGCGGGCGTCACCGAGCGATCGATCGGCTTCGCTCCGCAAGACACCGCAGTTGGCTTGGGGGGTTCCGGGATCGACCGGTACGCCCCAGTCAGACCCCCTATGACGCCCGGGGCGATGGGAATTCGACTCGCGCGCAACAGCGACCTCGCGTCACCTGTCGTGCCTTCGGGACGCTGGCTGCGAGGTCAATTGCGTGGGCGGGCGGTTAGAGGACCTCTGGCTCACGGGTCGAGATGGTCTCGGTCTCGTGCACCACCTCGTTGCTGGCGACGTTCGCCCGGCGACGTGAGGGACTGAGGCTGCTCAGGAAGACCAAGGAGATCAGCAGTCCTATGACACCGACCACCATGAGGATCACGCCGGTCATGCCGAGGTCGATGCCTTCGACCGAGGTCTGCAGCGCGAACCGCAGGATGGCGCCGACGGCGATCAAGAAGATGCTCAAACCGATACGCATCGAAAGCTCTCTCTGTTCCTGCGAGTGGTCGTGTGACCGGCTGGCTCTCAGCGGCAGGCTCGTCGTCATGGTGACCCGGCCCTGTGACCACGGCGTGACGGTCGCGTGACGCCGTCCGGCCGTCCCGTCAACCGTGCCCGTTGCCGCCCACGGCACCGATAGCTCTGCTGGTCTCCAGGAATGTTCGCACGGTGGACAGGACCAGGTCGACGTCGGTCAGCGTCAGGGTGGCGTGCCCCGTGCGGGACAGGTCGTAGGTCTGGCGGATGTCGACCCGGAGCGGCTCGGTCGAGCCCTCCTCGATCCACACCCGTAGCACCATCAGGCCGGTCTTTTGTCGTGTCATGCTGTCAGCGTGACCGACGCCCGTGACCGCAGCGTCACCGGCCTCCGTCGAGCAGCGCCTGCAACCGTGGGGTGGGCTCGAGCCCGAGCTCGCGCTTCAGGAGTTCCCGGTACCGCGCGAACTCCCGGATCGCGTCCGAGACGTTGCCTTCGGCCAGGTGCACACGCATCAAGGCCGCACGGGGGCTCTCCCGCAGCGGGTCGGCGTCGACCGCCGCCTGCGCGGCGGAGGACGACTGCCCGAAGGATCCCTCCCCCCGCAGGTCGTCGGACAGTGCCTCCAATGCGTGGAGCCGCCGGACGCGCCAGGCTTCAGCTTCCACGATCACCCAGTCCTCGTACCAGTCAGGAAGGATGTCCGACGAGAGCGCATCGACCTCGGCCGAGGACGAGCGGTCGATGGTCAACGATTCGTGCGGGCCGGCCAGACGACGTGCGAGCGCTTCGGACTCCCACAGGTCCACCGTGATCGGATCGGCGATCGCGAGCTGCGATGCGGTGACGGCCAGCGCGGACCGAGCACCCTCGTCGAGGCGCGCGAGTGTGGAGCGCAGGCTGGAGGCGGCGCGCTCCTGGCTGACGTCGGGCCACAGGACCCCCGCGGCCAGCGTGCGCCGCACGGGCCTCTTGCGCAGTGCGAGGAACGCGAGCAGCCGCTGCGGACCCTCCGCAATGGCGATGTCGACGCGGCCGTCGGAGAAGCCGAAGCCTCCGAGCACCGAGATCCGCGCACCGCGTGAACTCTCGGGGTCCGCGAGGCCCGAGGGTGCGTTCCGCGCGTCCATGCGCCTCCTCACCACCGGAATCCCAATGGTTACACATGGACGCGGCGCACGTGAGAGTGCTTCCCCGTGATCAGATCCCCGCACGTAGTGACCGGGCGACGATGAGAACCGACATGCTGCCGTGACGAGGCAGTCATAGCGCCGTCGCCCGATCGCGGTGATCCGAGCGCGATCCACTCCTCCACGATCAATCCGCCCTCGATATCCGGTAGACGTCCATACCGGCGATCGTCAAGGTCCCCCCGTGGCGGTAGCTCGGAAGGTCTAGCGGTTCGCCACCGTGTCGCCTTCGCTGACCAGTTCCTCGATCTCGCACCGTCTGTCCGCCTAGATCCAGCACGACGGAACGAAGATGGTCCCGCAACGCCTCGAGCCCGGTGATGGCCCGACCGGTGGGGAGATGGATGACGGGTACGTCCTCTTCCGCGACCCGACCACCATCCAACACGCTCGCACTGCGATACACGCCAATCTCTGTCCCGACAGAGCCGCACTTGCGAACAGAGACGCCTGACCGTCGCCTCATCCTCCCGAGAAACCTCGCCGCGTGGCCGGACAGAGCACGGCGATGACCGTCGTCACGCGGCGGTCACGCGGCGGTGACGCTCGCGGAGGATATTCCCAAGCAGGAACGAAGGAGACCCACATTGGGTGGGAACACGAAGAAGGCGAAGGGCCGCGTCAAGCAGGCCGTTGGCGCCATCACCGGCGACAAGAAGCTCCAGCAGGAAGGCAAGCGCGACGAACGTTTCGGCAGCCTCGAGAACAAGACCGACGACGCGACCGATGCGGTCCACGACAAGTTCGATGAGGTCATCGAGAACGTTTCAGACACGAGGAAGAACCCGGACAACAGGAGCACGTCATGAGCGCACTCGGCTGGATCATCCTCATCGTCGTCGTGCTGGTCGTCTTCGGCGGCCTCAGCATCAGCATGTGAACAACATCGGTTCGCTCCGTCGATGGCACGGACAACGCACTCACTGCCATGTCTAGCCAGCCCGCATCAGCGTCACTTCCGTGATACCCGACGAGATGCCCGAACCCCGTCTCTGGTCCCTGTGGTCGCCACGGGGAGCGCCATCCTCGCCGACCAACAAGGAACAGGCATGAGCACCACAGGCTGGATCATCCTCATCGTTGTCCTGCTCTTCGTCTTCGGGGGTGGCGGATACGGCTACAGCCGTCGAGGCAGATAGCCGTGAACAAGCTCGACGACACACCGCTGATCCGTCGAGCAAGCCCTCCGCCACCGCAGCTGCGGCGTGGGTGCGGTCTGCTCAACCGGGCTCGCCCCGCGGCACGGTCGCACCTCAACCCGACGAGGTGACGAGCCTGATCGCCGTCTTCGCAATCGTGGCAGTCACGAACGGACTGCTCGCTTCCGGTCAAAGCATCTTCCGGGGAGGCTGGCCCGCCCTTCGCTAGCAGGTGCTCGACGTCGACATCCTGGTGCTCATGACTCCGATCTTGCTCAGC
>SKKZ01000144.1 GCA_007123455.1 Coriobacteriia bacterium
GGCCTATCCGACACGGGAGGAACACGTGAGAGTAGCTGTCATCGGTTCGGGCATCTCCGGCATGGGTGCGGCATGGCTGCTCTCCCCCGCTCACGAAGTCGACCTTTTCGAAGCCGACGACCGCCTCGGCGGACACGCGCACACGCACGACGTGCTGCTGGGAGGGACGACGGTCGCCGCAGATACCGGCTTCATGGTCTACAACGAGCGTACATACCCCAATCTCATCCGCTTCTTCGAGCGGCTCGGTGTCGAACACAAGGAGAGCGACATGTCGTTCTCGGTCCAGTGCCCGGCCGAGGGAGTCGAGTGGGCGGGAAAGGGCCTCGACTCGATCTTCGCGCAGCGCATGAACGTGGCGAGCCCCGTGTTCCTGCGCATGCTCGTCGACATCGTGCGCTTCTCGGGCATGGCCGAGCGTCTGCTGGCAGACGACAGCGTTGACTCACTCACCCTCGGGGAGCTACTCGGCCGGGAGGGGCTCGGTAAGGGCTTCACCGACTGGTACCTCATCCCGATGGGCTCGGCGATATGGTCAACGCCCCCCGGGCAGATGCTCGGATTCCCGGCCAAATCGTTCCTGCGTTTCTGCGACAACCATGGGCTGCTGCATGTCCGCGGGAAGCCGCAGTGGCGAAGCGTGATCGGCGGCAGCCGGACGTACGTGGACTCCGCCGCGCGCGCGATCTCGGGCGAAATCCGCGTCTCGGCTCCGGTCGAACGCGTGGAGCGCAAGTCCGACGGGGTCGTCGTCGTCTGGCCCGATGGCGAGAGACGCTACGACGAGGTTGTCATCGCCTCCCACGCCGACCAGGCGCTGTCCATGCTCGCCGACCCCTCCGATGCAGAGCGCGACATCCTTTCTGCATTCGGTGCAAGCCCCAACGACACCGTGCTGCACACCGACACATCGTTCCTGCCCTCACGCGAGCGCGCGCACGCGTCGTGGAACTACTACTCCGAAGCGGCAGAGATGTCCGCCGGCGGACTTTCGCTCACCTACTACCTCAACCGGCTCCAGCCGCTCGGCGTCGACGATCCACTCCTCGTCACCCTCAACCCGGTGCGAGAGCCCGACCCGGGACGTGTCATCGGTCGCATCCCCTACACTCACCCGGTCTTCTCAGCCGGAGCGATCGCAGCACAGGGACGGCTCGACGACATACAGGGCACCCGCCGCACGTGGTTCACGGGCGCGTGGCAGCGCTACGGGTTCCACGAGGACGGGCTGCTCTCCGCGGTGCGAGTGGCCGAGGCGATGGGCGCGACGCTTCCGTGGGGCGCCGAGCTTGACGACACCCGCACGCAGGTCGTGTAGGATTCAGGAGATGGAAACCCCGGTTCACAGCAAGCTTTACGTCGGGACGGTTGCCCATGAGCGCAAGATTCCGCGCGCCAACCGTTTTCGCTACGGCATCTACTTCCTCTACGTCGATCTCGACGAACTCGAGGAGATCGATGCCTCCCTGCGACTCCTCTCGGTCGACCGGCCGAACCTGTTCTCACTGCGCAGTGAGGACCATGGCCCGCGCGACGGCTCGCCGTGGCGCCCGTGGATAGAGGCCACTCTCTCCCGGGCCGGTATCGAACTTCAGGGCGGGCCTGTACGCCTGCTCACCTTCCCCCGCGTGCTTGGATTCAAGTTCTATCCGGTGTCGTTCTGGTACTGCTTCCACGCCGACGGTACCCCGCGCGCAATCCTCGCTGAGGTGCAGAACACCTTCGGCGACCACCACAACTATCTGCTTCACAACAATGGCGACGTGTTCGACTGGAACAGTGCGCCCGAAAAGGTGAAGATCTTCCACGTCTCACCCTTCATCGAGATGGACGCGCGCTACGAGTTCCACTTCAGCGAGCCGGACGACCGGGTCTCGGTGAGCCTCTTCGACTACGTGAAGGGTCCGCTCCTGCTGATCGCGTCGGTTTCGCTGGACGCCAAGCCACTTGACGACAGGTCGCTCATGCGTACATTGCTACGGTACGGACCGATGTCGGCACGGGCCTGGCTGCTCATCCATTTCCAGGCGCTGCGCATCGTTGCGAAGCGTATCAAGTACGTTCCGCGCACCGAGCCCCCGGCCGAGGAGACGACTTAGTGAGCACGGCACGAACAGCCGACGGACACGGACCGTCGACCCTGCACGAGCGCCTCGTCGACGCGATGCTCTCGCGCAAGCTGCCTGCGGGCAGTCTTGACATCACCTGGCCACGGGGCGGAACCACGTCCTACACCGGGCAAGCATCCGGTCCCCACGCCGAAGTGACGCTGCACGACCACGACGCCGCAAAGCGTATCGTGCGTGAGAGCTCGCTCGGACTCGCGGAGTCCTATATGGCTGGGGAGTGGGACACCCCCGACCTTCGCGCGGTCCTCGAGCTCGGCGCTGCGGGCATGGCCGCCGGCGGTATGGAGGGCGCGGAGGGGCGGCCCTCGCTCGGCGACCGCCTGCTTCATGCCCTGCGCTTCAACAGCCGCCGTGGATCGAAGCGCAACATCACCGCCCACTACGACCTCGGCAACGACTTCTACCGGTTGTGGCTCGACGACACGATGACGTACTCGGCGGCGTGCTACGAGGACGACTGCTCCGATCTCGTCGAGGCACAGCATCGCAAGTGGGACCGCATCCTCGAGATAGCCGACCCGGACAGCCGATCGAACCTGCTGGACATCGGGTGCGGATGGGGCGGGTTCGCGATACACGCGGCGAAGCAGGCTTCCTGCCGGGTGACCGGTGTGACGCTCTCGCAGGAGCAGCACGACTTCGCGAAGGCGCGGGTTGCCGAGGAGGGGCTCGAGGGCCGCATCGACATCCGGCTGCAGGACTACCGGGACATCCCCGAGGTCTACGACCGCATCGTGTCCATCGAGATGTTCGAGGCGGTCGGCGAGCGGTACTGGCCGGTGTTCTTCGGCCGAGTGCGAGAGCTCCTCAAGACCGGTGGAGCCGCAGCGCTGCAGACGATCACCATCCCGGAGTCACGGTTCGAGGCCTATCGGAGCGCCCCGGACTTCATCCAACGCTACATCTTCCCCGGCGGGATGCTGCCCAGCCCCGAGCGCTTCGAGAAGGCCGCCCGGGATGCCGGCCTGTCCATGGACGCAACTCGGTTCATCGGAGACTCCTACGCACGCACGCTCGACACGTGGCTTCAGCGGTTCGATGAGGTTCATCCGGAGGTCCGCGAACTCGGATTCGACGAGCGCTTCATCCGGATGTGGCGCTTCTACCTGGCATTTTGCCGAGCTGGCTTCTCCTACCGCACGATAGACGTCATGCAGGTGGGGCTCCGTCCCTAGAGGGTGGCGGCACCCGACTGAGCAGGGCGACGCCTCGCGCGGATGTCGGACCGGGAAATGCAAACGCCCCTCCGGTCGAAAGACCCGCGAAGAGGCGTTTGTCTGCGATGAATGGTGGGCCCGAGTGGATTCGAACCACTGACCTCACGGTTATCAGCCGTGCGCTCTAACCAACTGAGCTACGGGCCCTCGCCCGTCCGGGCGAAACGCTTCCGTACCATAGCCCAACGCCGGAGGGAGCGTCAAGCATCTCCCTGCTCAGACGGATGCCACTCACAACCGGGTGACCCGGACCTCGACCCGGCGCGA
>SKKZ01000023.1 GCA_007123455.1 Coriobacteriia bacterium
GATCTCACCGTCGTTCAGGCTGTCGGGCACCCACCCGAAAAGGATAGGCGTGGTCGTCTCCACGAGCGCGTAGCCACTGCGCCCGTACGTCGGTCCGTCCGAGCGGATACCGAGCGACACGTGCTGCTCGTCCGAGAAGAGGAGGATTGCGACGTCGTAGTCTTCCCGCGCCAGCAGAGCCGCTGCAAGAAGCGTCTTGTCGTCACAATCGCCGTTCATGTCGCCTACGGTCTCGATGGGGAACTTAGGTTCGAGATAAACGGGATCCGTGCGGTACTCGAGCGACTGGACGAGGGTGACGATGAGCTCCGCGTATCGATCAGAGTCCAGGCCGAGCGAGTCTCGCGACCCGCGAAGCCCCTCGAGCATGGAATCGTAGAGCGGCTCCTGATGTGGCTCGTCGACGAAGGCCCGGTAGTACTCCGGAATCCATTCCATCTCCGAGATCTCGCGGAAGAAGAGGGCTGACTTCTGAGCGTCCTTCGCTCCCCGGTAGATTGGCGAATCGATCGGGACGGTGAGTCGGACCTCGGCGTCCTCGAAGCGCCACGCCAGGTCTGCCGGCGGCACGGGCGCACCATCGGCAACCGGCTCGATGCTCGGGTACACAACGTCCGGCGGCAAGGTGACGACCCCGGACAAACCGCATCCGGATAGCACAACGCCCGTAAGCGCCACGACGAGAAACACTGTGAGACGCCGCCTCATTCCAGTCCTTTCGGGATTTCGGGGTTCGACCACCAAGAGTACACGCTAGCAAAACGCCCGCCCCGGGTTCGGGACGGGCGTTCAGCGTACGCCGCTGATGCGATAACGGCGGTTCAGACGATCACGGCTTCAGATGCCTCATAAACTCGTATGTGACCTTCGTGTATGCCTCGAGTCGCACCATCGGACGCCCGGGAATCAGCTCCTCTATGATCTCGAGGTCGTCGTTCTCGGTGTGCCAGAACGATCCGAACTCCTCGGTCTGCGTGTATCCGTCCATATCGTCGATCTCCCAGTTCGTCGACTCGAACGCAGCGACAGGGATGCCTGCCTGGTCGAAGATCGCGACGTCACTGAACCCGGGGCTGAAGCCGGCCGGGTAAGCGGGGTTCAGGCCGGGCTGCATCTCTATCGGCAGCTTGTGGCGCTCGGCATACTTCAGCATCTCGTCGCGGACCCACGTGATGCGGTTCGACTGGCCTGCATGCACGTAGAGCTTGTCCCCGGTGATGAGCGAGTCGAAGTTGATCATCGCGATGGCACGCTCGATATCGGCCTCGTCCATCTCTCTCACGTAGTGTCGCGCGCCCCGCAGGCCGACCTCTTCTGCACCGAAGGCGATGAACGTCACGTCGTACGGCAGCGGATACCTCGAGATGCGCTCCGCGAGTTCGAGCATCACGCCCACTCCGGACGCATTGTCATCCGAGCCCTTGCCCACTGGCACCTTGTCGTAATGGGCCCCGACGATCACGAGCGGTGTCGGGCCCGCCTTCGGGCCTCTAGGCGCCGGCCGCCCGGCAGGTGAATTCACGACGACGTTCTGCGAGTCGTACGTCACGCCACCACGCACGTAGGAGAACGGCTGGATGTCCACCGAGTAGCCGAGCTCCTCGAACCATCCCTTGATCACGTATGCGGCCTCGGCTTCCGCCGCACTGCCCGAAACCCGTGGGATCTCCGACAACTCCTGGATGTACGAGTAGGCTCGAACGCCCATCTCGTTGGGCAACAGCGGTTTGACCGCCACCGCCGTCGGGACCACCATGCTGAACGCCATCGCTGTGGCGAGCAGCAGCGCCAGTACTCTCTTGCCCTTGAGCATGACCTGACCACCCCCTGATCGACGTGCTCGTACGTAAGAGCCGGTGGTTATAGGTACCCAGTTACAGGGTACTCCTGGCAGGGCTGGTTCATCTGCTAGCAGAGCCTGCTGCCGATGATGCGTGCGACTTCCGCCTTATCGCAGTTGCCGCCGGTCTCGGCGACGACAAGACCGATCGCCCTGCCCATGTCGCGCTTCTCGGAAAAGCCGTGCTCGTCGAGAACGCGCTCGACGATCGCCAGGAGGGCGTCGCCCGTGACCTGCTCGGGCAGGTAGCCCTCCAAGATCTCGGCCTGCGTCTGCAGAAGTGCGGTCCGCTCGGCGTCGGTGCCGGCCTTCTCCGAAGCTTCAAGGGTCTCGCCGGTCTGTTTGAGGACCTTCTTGAGGGCCGACACGACCTCCTCGTCAGACACGGTCTGCCCCGTCTCTTTCTCGCGCGTGTCGATCTCGTTCTTGACCATGCGAAGGATAGAGAGGCGGGGCTTGTCGCGGTCGCGCATCGCCTGGGTGATCTCGGCGGTGAGTTGCTCTCTGTTCACGTCTGCCTCCGCAACATCGGATAGAACCTTCGGGTGTGACTCTCAGTGCATACCCTCATATCGTACTCACTGTCGTATCGTCGCGTGCCTATCAGCGCATCACGGGTATGTAATCAGGGCACCCCGGGCTCTTCCTGCAGACGATGCACGCTGCCATCCGGATGGAGAACGCATGAACGCACACCTCGACGACTTGTGCATCAACACGATTCGGTTCCTCGCGGTCGACATGGTCCAGAACGCGAACTCGGGGCACCCCGGCATGCCGATGGGCGCGGCGCCGGCTGCCTACACGCTCTGGGACCGCTTCTTGCGCTTCGACCCGGACGACCCGTCGTGGCCCGACCGCGACCGCTTCGTGCTCTCGGGCGGACACGGATGCGCGATGCTCTACTCGCTTCTTCATCTCACCGGCTACGACCTGCCGATGGAGGAGCTCGAGCGGTTCCGCCAGTGGGGCAGCCGTACGCCGGGTCATCCCGAGTACGGACTCACACCCGGTGTCGAAGCCACCACCGGGCCACTCGGCCAGGGGATCTCCAACGCCGTCGGCATGGCGATCGCCGAGGAAGCGCTCGCTTCCCGCTTCAACCGGCCCGGTCACACGATTGTCGACCACCACACGTATACGGTCTGCAGCGACGGCGACCTCATGGAAGGTGTCTCTTCCGAAGCGGCCTCCCTCGCCGGCCATCTCGCCCTCGGCAAACTGATCGCCCTCTACGACGACAACAACATCTCGATCGAGGGTTCGACGGACCTCGCCTTCACGGAGGATACCGTCGCCCGCTTCGATGCCTACGGCTGGCACGTGCAGCGCGTGCGCGAGGGAACCGATGTCGCTGCGATAGAGGCCGCCATCGAAGCTGCCCGCACCGAGATCGACCGGCCGTCGCTCATCGCGATCAGAACCGAGATCGGCTACGGGAGCCCCAACAAACAGGGCACAGCGTCGGCACACGGAGAGCCGCTCGGCGCCGAAGAGGTGCTCATCACCAAAGAGGCGCTCGGCTGGCCGAGCGAACCCGCGTTCCACGTACCCGCGGAGGCGCTTGCGCGTTTTCGAGAAGCAGCGGCACGCGGGGCGGAATCGCATCGGAAGTGGCGTGAGCGCTTCGATGCGTACCGCGGCGAACATCCCGAACTCGCCGCGGAATTCGAGCGCCGCCTGGCAGGCGATCTTCCCGACACGTGGCAAGACGCGCTCCCGGTGTTCACCGCCGACGATGGCTCGATGGCGACTCGCGAAGCCGGCGGGA
>SKKZ01000134.1 GCA_007123455.1 Coriobacteriia bacterium
CGGGCACGCGCGAGCGAGAGTGTTCCGGACTGGTCGTCGACGAGGAACACGGCGACGTTCGCCGTGTCCACGATGTGGCCGATCGTCGCCACGATGCCGTCGAGCACCTGGTCGAGTCGGGACGAGCTCGCGAGCAGCTGTGAGAGGTCGTGCAGGGCGTTGAGCCGCACCGCGATGGCGTTGAAGGCGTCGGCGAGCCGGCCGACCTCGTCGGTCCTGTCGCTCGTCAGCTGCCGGACGTACGCGCCGGTGACGGCCTCCCGGGCGCGCTCCTCGAGGCGCGTGAGCGGTGCCACCAGACGGCGTGCGAACACCGCCGCCAGCACGACCGCGATCACACCGGCTACCAGCAGGGCTATAGCCGCGGGCGCAATCGCCATGAGAGTCGCCGAGAGCATCACAGCTCTGGGCTCGAGGATGACCGCGCGCCACTCGAGACCCTCGTACTGGGTTATCTCGGCGAAGTGGCCCCACACTATCGCTTCTTCGCGCGTGACCGCCGACACGGTGCCCTGGCCGTCGGCAGCGTCGTCATGCGTGTAGGAGATACTGTCCGAGACAGGGGCTGTGACCCCGGTGCTCCGCGCTATGACCTCACTGTCGGGTGCCGTGATCATCACCCACCGGCCCTCGACCGGGTCGGCGAAACGATCGACGATGGGCTGCAGGAAGCCGCTGCGTACCCGGGCCATCATCACCAGGTCCTCGTGGCCCGGAACGGCACGGGCTACCCAGAGCCTCGTCACCTGCGCGTCGGGCAGGACCTCGTAGTGGAAGACCGGTTGGTCGCTCACCGCGGCCTCGACGATTGGGTTGTCTACGACGCTGGGCGTCTGGAAGGTGGGGTGTGCGCTTACGACGGCGCCCGTGCGCTCCACCAGTAGAAGCTGGTCCGCGTACTCGACACCGGTATCGAACTGGGCGGCCAGCGCCGCGCGATCCAGGGAACCGTCACGCGGATCGATGGCTACGGAGATCGCCCTCGAAACGAGGCGGCCTGCGGGATCGAGCCGCAACGCGACATCGCCGGTGAGGGCCTGCAGGTACGCGATGTGGCGTGCGGAGACCTCGCGCCGCCCGAGGTCGTACACTCCGCCGAGCGCGGCTATCGTTCCGATGGTCACGGTAAGGGAGACCATCAGTAGGGTTAGGAGGATGATACTCGAGGCCAGTGAGCCGCCCCGGCTGCGCCGTTGGAACATATGAGCCTTCTGGTCCCATCACGGTCATGAACGGTCGAAACCCATGCTATGGTACCGCAACGGTCAGGCCAACTTCCCGGCCGACTGACACCGTCCGCGACGCCACGGCATCACAGCGTCGAGATTGTGCTAGGACTTCTCCCGGACAGGACGGTATCAGAGGTTCACGCCGGGAATCACGGATGTAAGGAAGACCACGAGCAGGGTCATCTGTCCGGTCGCGATCAGGGCCCCGACCGCGATCAGAAGCACCCCCGCAACCCGGTTCACGGTGAGCGCGTGACGGTTGAGCGTCACGAGGACGGGACGGATCGAACCGAACAGCATCGCAGTCACGACGAACGGCACTCCCAGGCCCGCCGAGTACGCGAGCAAGAGAGCTGCCCCCTGCCCCACGCTTCCCGCGACTCCCGCCATCGCCAGTATGGCGCCTAACACAGGCCCCACACAGGGTGTCCAACCGAAGGCGAAGGCGGCTCCCATCACGAACGCGGCACCGCGACCGAAGCTGCGTGCGCGGCCGAGTTCCATCCGGGCCTCTCCGTAGAGCCACGGGACCCGGAAGATCCCGAGCATGAGGATGCCGAACGCGATCACGACCACACCCGCGACTCGCTCGATGATCGGTCGGTACTCGAAGAGAAAGCCGCCGAGAACGCTTGCGGACGCGCCCAAAGCTGCGAAGACCAGGGAGAACCCCCCGACGAACAGCAGCGAAGGAGCGAGCAGCCTCTTGCGAGCCTCACTTCCGGCGAGCTCTCCCACCGCGATTCCGGTCATGAACGAGAGGTAGCCCGGGATGAGCGGCAGTACGCACGGTGACAGGAACGACACGACCCCCGCGAGAAACGCGGCGATAATGCCGACCGATGCTGCGTCCATAGAGAGAACCCCTTGTCGTACGCCGATGACTGAGGGCTAGTATACCCCGAGGGGTATACACCCGCAACCCGGCTCAGACCGCTTCGGCCTCGTAGCCCATCGCCCGTACCGCCGCGATGATCTCATCGATGTTCACGACCGACGGGTCGTACGTCACCTCGACCATCCCCGTACCGTAGTCGGTGGACACGTCCGAGACACCCTCGACGTCGCCCAGGGTCATGTCAATCAACATCGCACACGAGCCGCAGTGCATTCCGGTGGTCGCCAGCTTGGTGGTGGTCATCTCAGACATCCGACTCCTCCCATCAGACGTTCGTCACGTCTTCCGTGTCGTTCGACTCAGTCGTCCGCTCGATGACGTGACCGCAGTGCGGGCACAGTCGCGAGCTGTCTATCAGCGACGCGCCGCAGATGTCGCAGGGGTTCGCATTGTATGTGCGACCGTTCCCTTCATTCCCTACCGGTGTCGACCGGAGAAGTAGCAGAGCGATCGCGCCGACGAGCACGCCGCTCGAGATGGCGACACCGAGAGATGCGGGGCACGCAGCGCCGGGGGCACACAAACTCGGCACAAAGGCGATGATACCGAATACGGCCGCGCCAATGGTAGCGGCGGCCAACAGCCCTGCATATGAACGGGTCCAACGCGGCACGATCTGTCTCCCGGATGAGTCACATGTCGCCCGCGTGGGTGCAAGGCATATGCCAATGACCGGCTACAGCCCAAGCCGCTGCATGCGCGCTTCCAGCGTCTTCGCCGTCAGGCCGAGGAGCTTCGCCGCCTTGGGGACGCTGCCTCCCGAGCGCTTGAGGGCCTGACGAGTGAGGTCGAGCTCGACCTCCTCGAGATCGAGCCCATCGTCCGGCAAGACGAAGCCCTGGGCCGGCGTGGGGCAAACCCCTGTGTTGAGCCGGATCTCGAGCGGCAGGTCATCGATTCCGATCTCCTCGTTCTGGGAGAGGATGACGATGCGCTCCACGGTGTTCTCGAGCTCGCGGATGTTGCCGGGCCACTTGTAGTTCATGAGCGCCTCCATCACCTCAAGAGAGATGGTGCGCGTGCCCGCGTTCATCTTCTCGAGGAAGTGGGCGACGAGCAGCGGGATGTCTTTGGCGCGGTGGCGGAGCGGTGGCAGCGTGACGGGCACGACGTTGAGGCGGTAGAAGAGGTCCTCTCGGAAGGTACCGTCGGCGATGAGCTGCTGGAGGTCCTGGTTGGTGGCTGCGACCACCCGCACGTCCACTTCGATCGTCCGGGTGCCGCCGAGACGCTCGAACTGGCGCTCCTGCAGCACCCGGAGAAGCTTGACCTGCACGGCGGTGGTGATGTCGCCGATCTCATCGAGGAAGAGGGTGCCGCCGTTGGCCATCTCGAATCGGCCCGGTTTGCCCTGGATCGCCCCGGTGAACGCACCCTTCTCGTATCCGAACAGCTCGCTCTCGAGCAGCGTCTCGGGAAGCGCACCGGCACTCACCGAGACGAATGGCC
>SKKZ01000101.1 GCA_007123455.1 Coriobacteriia bacterium
CTTGAGACATGCGCCGACTCCCGTCGACTGGATTCCGCGCACCACGGCAGCGGCCATCTTCCCTGAGAGCAGCGGGTCCTCCGAGAAGTACTCGAAGTTGCGCCCGCAGCACGGGTGGCGCTTGAGATTGAGTCCCGGGCCGAGCACGACGCCCACGCCCTGGACCCCGGCCTCCGCTCCGACGGCACGACCCACCTCCTCGGCAAGATCCACATCCCATGAGCTCGCCAGGGTGACCGCCGCTGGAAAGCATGTTGCAGGAACCGCCGGCGTCATGCCGACCGTGTCAGGATTGCCCTTCTGCTTGCGCACTCCGTGAGGGCCGTCCGCCATCCTGACGGCCGCGATGCCTGCCGAGAGAACCGGCTCGAGGTGCCACATGTCCCTGCCCGAGAGAAGACGGATCTTCTCGGCACGCGTGAGACCGGCTACGATCCGTCGGGCACGTGCGCGCATTTCGGACGCTTCCCCGGGCGTGCGCACAGCCGACCCCCTATCCCATGCCACGCGAACGGGCTATCCCCGTCACCACATCATGCAGGAAGCGCACCGCGCCGACGACGAGATCAACATCCACGAGTTCGAGTGTGTCGCGTTCCGAGTGCGCATACTCGGCCATGAAGCCGGCGATGTCGCTGGTGGTGAGTGCGATGGCGGGACGTCCGTACAATCCGAAGATCGCGTGATCGCTCTGGAACCACCGGGGGCCCTCAGACATCACGGGATGCGCATCAATCATCTTCCGCACCACCACCTCGGTCTCCGGCGGACAATCGTAGAACGAGACGTGATTGGTCGTTCCGCGCTGGCCGAGGTCGTCGATGTTGATGCCGAGAACGATATCGTCGAAGCGCCCCGTGTTCTCGGCCACCCAGATCATCTCGCCGGGGTTTGCGTAGTTGTCCTCGCCATTGAACGGTACGATCTCGATGGTCGGGCCCTCGTTGTACTCCGAAAGAAGCTCCGCCACCCCGAGCAGGGCCGCCACGCCGCTTGCGTTGTCGAGGGCGCCGGGTGAACCCTTCCGGCTGTCGATATGGGCCGTGAGTACGATGCGGCCTGGAGAATGTCCTGTAAGCGTCGCCACCACGTGTTCGGCGGTGGAAGGAATCCGGCGCGAATCAATGCGCAGGTGGACCCGATCGCCCACATGGGCGAGCAGCCGCTCGCCATCTACGTCTCTCATGTACGCGTTCGGGATGTCCAGGTCGCCATCCTCGAAGAGCGGGAACGGATACTGGCTGCCCACCATCCCGGGATCGCGACCCGTCGCCGCGACTACTGCCGCGGGGGCGTGCTCCTCCATCGCCCGGATGACCCGCCGGTGGCTCTCCGGGTTGTAGAAGGTGAAGTTCTTCGGCATGAACTGCTTTGCGGCCAGCTCACCGTGAATGAGCACGACAGCACCACGAACACCGTCAGTCTCGAGTTCTTCCACCGAGGAAGCAGTCAGGAGAGGTGCGTCAAGATCACACGCGAGCGAGTACGGGCCCGCGAAGACCTCGACGTGCTCCCCTCCCACTGCAAGCAGGGCATCGCCATACTCCCACTCGATGCACTCGAAGCTCGTGCGCCGAACGTCGAAACCGAAACCCTTGATGCGCTCGGCGAACATGGCCGTAGCCGCCCGGTTCCCCGGGCTTCCCACGTGACGGTCGGGATAGGACACGAGTTCGCGAAGATGGTCCCCGATGTGCTCCTTCACGCTCGCCATCCCTTCCCGGCTCGTCGAGCCGCTACCTGGACAGGAGGTTGTGACTGGAACTCCTGGGAGACAATGGCGGGAGGGCATCGGCGAACACGACGAGCCGACTGCTGTGCGTACCTGCGGCGGCGTCCCACACCCCGGTGCAGGTGATGAGGTTCAGGTGTCGGCCCTCGGCGCGCGTAAAGACCTCGGCTGCACGGGCGTCCGGATCGTAAAGGCGACTCTCGGCCACCTGAAAGGCAATCGAGGTGCCGGTGTCATCAAGAACGTAGATCCGGTCACCTTCGCGCAGTTCGGTCAGGTCATCGAAGACCGCCGGTCCGGTCCGGTACCCGCTGTGTCCAGCGATCACCGCACTGCCCACGTCTCCCGGTCGCACGCCGGGTTCATACCAGCCGGTCGCCTCGGGGCCTTCCGGGGATTCCATAATACCTTCAGGGGTGACACCTACGCCGACCACCGGCGCATCAACACCGATGCGGGGTATCTTGAGGCGGACCGGCACACCGTATGATGGATGCGCTGTCGCCGACGGCTCCTCGGCGACCGGCACCGCCGGACTGTCGCTGACAACCGGCGCGGGAGTCTCCTCGGATGCCCCGCGAGCAAGCAGCGAGAGAAGGAGGCCACCGAGCACGAGACCGATCAGGGCCGCTATCGCCCACGTCCGCCTCGACACTCTCCGTGCGTGACCGCCTTCTCCCGCAGTGCCAGCTACTTCAGTACTTCTATTCAGGCGAAACCGCATTCCTTCTCCGGGTCGAGTACGCAAGACCCAGGACCAGAGACGCAAGCACTACAGCCTGCCACGGCAGCGCTGCCCGATCAGGACCGAGGCCCGTCGCCGGCAGCCCCGGAACCAGTTCCTCTACCGCCTCTTCTACCTCAGGAGCGGTCACCGGCGGAACCTCTTCATCGACCGGCGGTACAAGCACCGCGTCGATGACGTGGATGACACCGTTGCACGCCTCGATGTCGGTCTCGATGACCAGCGCAACACCGTTGATGACGACGCCATCGCCGGTGAGCTCGATCTCGATGCTCTCGCCATCGAGAAGTGTCGGGACGGTTGCCGGTCCGTCGGCGACGAGCGCGAGCACGTCGGCCGCGTAGACCTCACCATCGAGCAGGTGATACAGGAGCACGTCTCGCAGTGCATCCGGATCGGCGAGCAGTGCAGCCCAGGCCTCTTCGCCGAGAGCCGCCTCGAGCGCGGCGAACGCAGTATCGGTCGGCGCGAAGACGGTCACGGGTCCGAAGTCCGGGTCGGCGAGTGCTTCATCGAGCCCGGCGATGCCTGCAGCAGCCAACAGGGTGTTGAAGATGCCGGCCTCCGCCGCGATCTCGGCGATCGTCTTGCACGGCTCCTCTTCGTCAGCCTCGGGCACCAGCACGGCATCGATGACGTGGATGACGCCGTTACAGGCCTGGATATCCCGCAGCTCGAAGTTCACGTCCGCTACGTCGTTGATCCTGATGGCCACCGGCGGCTCTCCCGAAACCACGACATCGAGGTCCTCACCGAGCAGAGTCGTGGCGGAGCTGGAGCCCATCGGAAGGTCGGTCGAATAGACCTCTCCGGCCAGGATGTGATACTGCAGGATCTCGAGCAGATTCGGCAGCACGAGCAGGTCCTGGACCTCCACCCCGAGCGAGTCGGCCAGAGCTGCAAACGCGGCATTCGTGGGCGCGAATACCGTGATCGGGTCCGCGTCGCAATCGTAGAGCGCCTCATCCAGCCCCGCAGCTTCCGCAGCCGCCAGCAGCGTCGTGAAGCCGGCATCCTCTGCTATCGCACCTATGCTTGGAACGTCCGCCATCGCCGCCATCGGCAGAGC
>SKKZ01000091.1 GCA_007123455.1 Coriobacteriia bacterium
ACACTCCGGTCTACCGGTTCCGCCGTGACGGCGAGGACTGGGTCAGTATCGGACTCAAAGGCCACATCATGAAGGTCGACTTCCCGGAGGAGCTCGACGGGGTCGATCTGAAGAAGTGGAAACTCGATTCGCTGCCCACGCTCGTCGCCGCCCCCGTACTCAAGGAGGGCGCCGAGAAGGGGATCATCCGTTCGATCGAGAATCTCGCCAAGAAGGCCGACGACGTCGTGATCGCCACCGACTACGACCGTGAGGGCGAACTCATCGGCGCCGACGCGCGCGACGTGGTGCGCCGCGTGAACGCTGACGTGCCGGTCTCGCGCGTGCGCTTCTCGGCCATCACCAAGGACGAGATCGAGCGTGCCTTCGCCGAGCCCGGGGAGCTCTCCGAGGAACTTGCAGCAGCCGGAGCAACGCGGCAAGACATAGATCTGGTGTGGGGTGCGGTGCTCACGCGCTATCTGACGCTCACCTCGAACACCGCATCCAAGAAGGCGTGGGGCGACGTTCTCTCGGCCGGTCGCGTTCAGACGCCGACACTGAAGCTTATCGTCGACCGCGAGCGCGAGCGTGACGCGTTCGTGCCCGAGGACTACTGGACGGTCCGTGCCCGCTTCGCACCCGATGTGGAGGCACCCGACGACGAGTTCGGCGCATGGCACGCCACCGAGCGCTTCACCGACGTAGCCGAGGCCGAGCGGGTCATGGCAGCGGTTGCGGACGCGACACAGGGCACGGTCGCCGATGTCACCAAGAACCGCCGCACCGTCAAGCCGCCCACTCCGTTCAATACGACCGCCCTGCAGGCGGCTGCGGCGGCCGAGGGTGTCTCGCCGTCGCGCACGATGCGCATCGCCGAGTCGCTCTACATGAGCGGCCTTGTCTCCTATCCCCGCGTGGACAACACCGTCTACCCGCCAAGCCTCGAGCTGCACACCATCCTGCGCGAGCTCGACAAGGTGCCCGCGTACCATCAGTACGCCTCGGCGCTGCTTAAGAAGGGCACGCTCACGGCCACGCGGGGCGCCAAGGAGACGACCGATCACCCGCCGATACATCCCACCGGTGCCGCCGACCCGGAGAAGCTCAAGCCCGAGGAGTTCAAGCTCTACAACCTCATCGCACGACGCTTCATGGCCACGCTCTCCGACGCCGCGGTGCTCGAGAGCACCAAAGTGGGTATCGATGTCGCGGGCGAGCGTTTCGTCGCGCGCGGCGACGTCGTGATCGTACCGGGCTTCCGTGCCGTGTACCCGTACGGCATGAAGAAGGAGGAGCATCTGCCGGTGCTCGAGGAGGACGGAACCGTCGCGTTCCTCGGTGCCGAGATGGAGGCCAAGCAGACCCAACCGCCGGCTCGCTACAGCCAGGGCAAGATGATCCAGGAGATGGAGAAGCTCGGGCTCGGCACCAAGGCCACCCGCCACGACATCATCCAGACCCTCTACGACCGCAAGTACACCACCGGCGATCCGATCCAGCCCACCTGTAAAGGCATCACCGTGGTCAACGCACTCGTCACCCACGCGGAGCGCATCACCACACCGGAGATGACCGCCGAGCTCGACCGCGAGATGGACGAGATCGCCCGCGCCGAGGCTCGTCGCGAGCAGGTGGTCGGCCACTCACGCGATCTGCTCGCCGATGTCATGTCCGCACTGCTCGAGCATGTGCCCGAGGTCGGCGAGTTGCTCAAGGCCGCCGCAGACGAGGATGCCAGGGTCGGAACGTGCCCGACGTCCGGTGATGACCTGCTGATCAAGTACTCGCCCAAGACCCGCTCGTACTTCGTCGGCTGTCAGGGCTACCCGGAGTGCACGGTCACCTACCCGTTGCCGAAGAACGCGCGATATGCGGCGGTCGAGGAGATGTGTCCCGAGTGCGGCAGTCACCAGGTCAAGATATCCCAGTTCAAGCGCCCGGCACGTGTGATGTGCCTGAGCACCGAGTGCCCGACGAAGAAGGGCCCCGAGATCCTCGTGGGCCGCTGCCCGGTCGACGGAGCCGAGCTCCGCGTCCGCTACTCTCCGGTCGGCAGCCGCTATATCCGCTGCGTGAACTACGATTCCAAGGAGCATCCCGTCTCCTACCCGCTGCCCCAGTCGGGTGAGATAGAGGCTACCGATGAAGTGTGCGAACCGTGCGGTGCGCCGAAGGTGATCGTGCACACGAAGAAGGGGCCGTGGAAGATCTGCGTCGATCCGGAGTGCCCGGCGCGCGCCAAGGACCCGAAGAAGCGGGGAGCCACGAAGGGCCGCGGTGCGAAGGGCCGCACGACCGCCAAGCGCGGCGGCAAGAAGAAAACCTCCTGACACCAGGGGAGGACGCATCGGTCTCGGGGTATCACCTCTGTAGCGCTGTCACGTCATGAGGCAGCAGGGAGGCTCCCGTGAAGATCGCGGTCATTCATCATCGTTTGCGCACCGATGCCGCGGCCGACGCCGATGTGCTCGTGGGTGCGGTCGGCGAGGCGTGTTCTGAGGGTGCGCACGCGGTTGTCTGCCCCCGCCTTCCGACGCTCGCAGGGCTCGACCCCGCCGACCGGGACGAGCTGCTCGGTCGTATCGAGGGGTGCGCCGGGGGTGCCGCGGTGTTCATCTCCTTTGCCGAGGACGCTGGCGAACCGCTCATCGTGCAGACCCCGCTCGGCGCAACGGCACTCCTCGGCGGGGACGCATGTCTGCGCGAGGACGTGCTTCGTTCGCTTGTAGCCGAGAGGATCGACACGGCCATCTGGCGTCCCGGGGCCGAGTCCGAGCTGCAGGCCGAGGCGATCATCGAGTACGCACTGGGGTGCTCGCCCGCGCTCGCCGGCCTCCTGCTCGTCGCCGAGTGCTCGGACGGCGAGCCTCACCAAGGCTCCAGCGGAACGAGCGCGATCATCCAGGCGGGAGAGCTGCTGGCCGAGTCGACAGCTTCCGGCGACGAGATCCTCTTCGCCGAGGTCGAGGTCCCACTCGGTGCTCCCGAGCCGCACATGCCGCTGCCCGAACTCCCGCCGATACTCGTCCAGCGCCTCGCGGTCCATGAGGGACGCAAACCCGAGGTCGACTATCCCGCCGACCTGTCCTGATCGGAAGCGGGTGGTAGAATCCACCTTCGGAGGCGACCCCGTCGGGGCCGCAATGCAACGTGTCGGTCGGTCACGCAGGCGGCCGGTCTGATGGAAGGGGAGCGAATGGCGCGGCCGAAGGTGACCGTGGTCGGTGCGGGACAGGTAGGCGCGACCACCTCGTTTTTCCTGCTCAACAAGGGGATCGCCGACGTGGTGATGGTCGATGTGGCCGAAGGCCTTCCCCAGGGCAAGGCGCTCGACATGATGCACAGTCGCTCCGTGGAGCGGTTCGGACCGGTGGTCTCGGGCACGAACGACTACGCCGACACCGCCGGCTCCGATGTCGTGGTGGTGACGGCAGGCCTGCCGCGCAAGCCGGGTATGACCCGTGAAGACCTGCTTGCCGCCAACGGTGCCATCGTGCGCTCCGTGGTGGCTTCCGCGGTCGAGGCTTCACCGGATGCG
>SKKZ01000215.1 GCA_007123455.1 Coriobacteriia bacterium
CAATCGCATCCCCACCATGCGAGCGGCCTCCGAGCCGGATTCGAGTTCTGTAGCAGCCGGCACGCCCTTCATCGCTATGAGGTGACCGCCCGGAACAAGAAGCGGGCTGGCAAGCTCAACGAGTGAAGGGAGGGAGGTCAGGGCTCGCGCGGTAACGACTCCGTACTCACGAGGGAATGACTGCGCCACCTCTTCCGCCCGGAGCGCGTGCACCACTGAGCCGGACAGCCCATCGAGCCGGTTGACGCACTGCCTCAGAAACGCGGCCTTCTTCCGGACGGACTCAATCAAGTCCACAGGTCGCTGACATACAACCGCTAGTGGAATACCCGGATAACCCGCGCCGGAGCCGATGTCTGCCCATCTTGAGTCGGTGTGCGGAATGTGGGGGACAACGGCGAGGGAGTCGACCACGTGGAGCAGGAGGGCCCGACGAGCATCGGTGATCGCCGTAAGGTTGAGACTCCGGTTGGCTTCGATCACCCAGCCAAGGTGACGAAGTAACAGGCTGCACTGCACCTCGGTGACGTCGACGCCCAGGTGATCTGCGTGCTCTCGAATCCGGTCGCACTCCATAACTACACGCATCCACTTCTCGAACCGGCAGATGTTTCACGTGAAACCTACAGCTAGGACCGAGGCGAGCATCAGCTCAACTCATGGCTGGCGGCGATGTTTCACGTGAAACATTCGGCGCGGTATTGCAGTTGCCAAGCCCATACCATAGTAATTGAGAACGGCCACGGGAGGAAGTCCGCTTCATGTCGAGGACTGTCGTTGGAGCAATCCAAGGAAACAGCTAGTCGACTACGATGTTTCAACAACATTGGGTAGGCTCAGCAACTCTCGGTGCATCGCAACCAGTTTGAGCCGGGGACGTCGTGCTGGGAATCCACTGACCATGTCAGGACTGCACGTTGCAGGAATTCCTGGCACTAACTCTTGCAGCAGCATCAGAGATCGGAGCAACCAGCCGAGGAGAACTGGTGCGTAGAACCGAAATGAATCTTCGTAACAGTGCTTCTACCCCTCGGGCCAAGGTTCGCATTGACGGGGGAGACCCTGTCGTCGTCCTGCCATTCACCTCTCGGTCTCGGCTGCCTTGGTTCCTAAGGAAACGAGTAAGGGCGGCCGTCTGGCCGCCCTTACTCCTACCTCAAATCCGAAATCCGGAATATCGTACAGCGGGAGTATGCCTGTCAGCGTCGTCTTGGCGTCACGACGACCGCCCTGAACGGCTCTTCGCCGTCACTTGCAGTCGTTACCCGCGCATCGTCACGCAGCACAAGATGCACTACACGGCGCTCGAGACTGGACATCGGTCGAAGCTTAACCGGGCCCCCTTGACGAATCGCGCGCTCAACTGCACGCTGAGCGATCTCCTCGAGCTTCGCGCGCCGGCGATTGCGATATCCCTCTACATCGACCAGCACGGGGTGTCTGAAGCCCATTCGTCGGCTAGTGATCGCGGAGACTACTACTTGAAGTGCATCGAGCGTGCGTCCGTGGCGGCCGATCAGAAGCCCGAGATCTTCCCCGACTATGTCGAGAATGATCTCACCCTCGTCGCCCTCGTACTCCTCGATTGCGGCCTCGATTCCGAATCCGTCCAGCACGCTCTGAATCGTGCTGACCGCCTCATCCGCAACCCGGTCGAGCTCTTCCTCCGTCAGCTCTTCCGTCGCCTCGGGTGCCGGGCTCCGGGTCGGTGCGGAAACATCCTCTCCAGATGTTGCAACCCCGGCTTCCGACTCCACGTGATCTTCGACTTCACTCTGTCGGCTCTCAAGCTCGCTGAGGAACTCGCTCCGTAGCCAGACGCGCACGCGAGCGGTTCGCTCCGAGCCCAACCCGAACAGTCGCTTGCCCCCTTCCTCGAGGACTTCGAACTCGACAGCGTCCTGCTGAACGCCAAGCTCGGTGAGAGCCAGATCAACGGCTTCCTCGACAGTGGGTCCCTCTGTGATTGTCTCGCGCTTCATTGTCTACTTTTCCCCCTTCTGTCCGAGGAATTTCAGCTGTATCTGCTGTTGGAAAATGCCCAGGAGGCTGGAGGTGACCCAGTAGACCAGAACTCCGGCCGGGCTGATCCAGCCGATATACAACATGAACACGGCCATTATGCCAGCTATCTGCTTCTGTTGATTCTCTCCCGGCATGAGCATCTGCGGGAGCCAGATACTGAGGCCGAAGAGGACTACCAGCACCGCATAAGGCAGTGCTGACAGTAGACCCTGCTCAGACCAGACCGCCGTTGGGGTCGCAGTAAGGTCTGGAAGAAATATCCAAAATCTGGTAACTGCCGCCTGCTCCGCCTCGGGGAGCGCTGCCACGTATTCGAGGAACAACCCCGGCCGATCGGGAGTGCCTCCCAAAACCTGGTAAAGGGCGATGAACACGGGCATCTGGAGCAACAGCGGTAAACACCCGCCGAACGGATTCACCTTGTTCTCCTGATAAAACTTGAGTGTTTCTTCCTGGAGCTTCTCCTTGTCGTCCTTGTACTTCTTCTGGAGCGCCTTGATCTTCGGCTGTATGCGCTGCATCTCGTACATCGAACGAGTCTGTTTGACGGTGAGCGGAATCATCAACCCCCGAATGATCAGCGTCAGCAGAACGATGGCCACGCCATAGTCGCCGGTCACGTCGTTCAGGAACTGCAGTCCCGAGAAAATGGCCTCTTTGATTGCTTGCCACACGGGTCGGGGACCTCCTCATTCAAGCCGCCGAAGCGGCTGGTCAGGCGCTAACGGAGCCGCTCAGGGTACCGGATCGTGTCCTCCGGGGTTCCAGGGATGGCAGCACGCCACGCGCTTGACTGCAAGCCAGCCCCCTCTGAGCACACCATATCGCTGCAGCGATGTTATCGCATAAGTAGAGCACGAGGGCGTGAATCGGCACGACTGGGGCAGAAGCGGGGATATCACTATCTGGTAAACACGCACGAAAGCGACGGCGATGCGCCTCGGCAATTCCCTCATCACTGGACGCCGATCCTCTCGATGATATGGCGAAGTGCGCTGTCCAGGCCGCCGGGGGAGGCGGTTGCGGTTGCCGGTCTAGCTATCAGGACGACATCGATGCCCGGCCACGGGCCGCCCGCCCTTCTGACCGCCGCACGGAGCACCCGTTTGGAACGGTTGCGCCTCACCGCATTGCCGAGCTTCTTGCCTGCGATAACGGCGACGCGGCCCTCCGGGCCGCGCTCCGGCGGTGTCTCTCGGATGAGTGCTATCGCAAGTGGGTGGACGATTCGCGTACCTTCACGAAAGATCTCATCTATCTCTCGGTTCGACCGGATCGTGCACATGGCGTCACGCTCCGCTCAGCACGAAATCTCTTAGGCCGAAAGCACCTCGCGGCCTTTGCGCCGGCGATTCGCAAGAATCCGACGCCCCGCACGTGTCGACATCCGGACACGGAAGCCGTGCGTCTTGCTGCGCTTGCGGTTGTTGGGCTGGTAAGTCCTCTTCACGATTGATTCCTCCGATTCAGCTCCCGGACGGGAGCAAAGCCCGACGATTATATCTGCGGCCCCCACACAGTGTCAACGAGCTCCTCGCCGGCACCTGAGCTTCCGGCCCGCTCGAACCAGGTGCGGGACACTGACGCGACTCGCAAACTCTCGTCAAATCTGTGGACAGTGTGGAAAACCCAGCGTGCGCGATTGCTGAACCTGTGGACAACTGCTCCGTATCTGTTGTTGTGGGAGCCCCCCTTTGTTAGCATCGTCATTGCTCAACGTACTTGGTAGACGCCCGTGATTCCCTTGAAAACACCAGCATAGGATAGTCGCCGGTCGCTGATTCTGCGCCCCGCTTCTCGAATCGTCAGGTTTTTCCACAGCGACACGCCAGTCGCTTGCGGTGTGCCCGGCTCTATCCACAGCGGCGAACGCCTGCGAGGTCCTCTTTTCAACAGGACGGGAAAGCGATGAGGGCCCTGGAAGGCTCTACGCTGGTAGCTTGAGGGTTTCGGAGGACCGCGGACGAGAAGATTCTCCACAGATGTGGAAAGCGCTGTGGACAAGCCGGAAAAGACCGCGTCAGCGCTTCGGTAGCGGGATGGGCAGCTGAATACACGTACGTGGCTACGCTGCCTGGCTGGTGTTTCGGGGAACGGGCACCCCGATGGATTGTTGAAAACCGTGTGAATTGCTCACGCGGACGTGGAAAGCGGTGGGGGGGACGTGAAGAACTTCTTCGGCGACCAGGTCGCCGTTTCGAGCATCGGCGGGCCACCGGAGCCCCCGGTTTATGCGTCTCGGCCAACCCCGGCCCCATCGAGCCCGCACTCCGCTCTTCTTGCGGTCTATGATGCACCGGCTGCTGCACCCCGCACGGAGGAGGTTGCCTCGCGCACCGAGGCGGAGCTGGTCGAGGAGATCGCCTCTCGGACCTTCACCCATGCACGAGATGCGGGAGGAGAGATTCCCTATACCGTAATCCGCGAAGTCACCGAGAACTTCATACACGCCAATTTTCGTGAGCCCGTAGTATCTATAATGGACGGTGGCCGGACAATACGCTTCGCGGATCAAGGGCCCGGGATTCGGGACAAGGATCGCGCCGTGCTGCCCGGATTCACGACCGCTACCCGGGACATGAGACACGTCATCCGCGGTGTAGGCTCCGGTCTGCCGATCGTCAAGGACTATCTCGGTTTCTCCGGCGGCAGTCTCGAGATCGATGACAACCTCGGTGATGGCACCGTCGTTACCGTTCGCTCCCCTCAGCCGCCTTCTGATCCCGGCGTAACCGAAGCCCCAGTGCTCGAGGCCTCCCCCGGGGATGCCCGACACCCTGCTTCCGGAGGCTTCGCTCCGCTGACGACACGCCAGAAGCAGGTACTCTCCCTCGTGCTCGAGTTGGGAGAAGTGGGCCCCACCATCGTTTCGAAAGAGCTCTCGGTGGCACTTTCTACCGCCTACCGCGACCTTGCCTTCCTGGAGAACAGTGGACTGATAGAGTCCGACGCTTCAGGTAAACGAATCCTCACGTCCGAAGGCTCGTCGTACCTCGATAGCCTCTTCGCCCTATGACATCCGCAGGGGGATCCATGCAGACGTACGAAGTTGAACAGATCTGGTCCGACGTGCTCGATGTCGTTCGCTCGGAGTTGAACACTCCGACGTTCAAGACGTGGTTCGAGCACACGGCTCCGATAGACATCGTTGACGATCGTCTCGTCGTCGCAGTGCAGAACGAGTTCGCGCGGGAGTGGCTTGATTCGCGTTACTCGGGTCTCCTCAGGTCGGCTCTGCTCCAGGTTCTCGGACATGAGTTGTCTGTGGAGTTCACCGTGCCTGCAGGAGCCTCTCAACTGCAAGAAATCGAGGATGAAGTCGAGTCGGAGGTCCCGGCTCTCCCGGACATCAAGACCCCGGCTCCCGCGAAGCCGCCTAACGGTGAGTTCAATCCTAAATACACGTTTGATTCCTACGTGATCGGTGCATCGAACCAGTTTGCTCACGCTGCAGCTCTTGCAGTGGCAGAAGCTCCCGGACGCGCTTATAACCCTCTCTTCATCTACGGAGGGGTCGGCCTCGGAAAGACCCACCTCCTCCAGGCCATCGGACACTATGTGCAGACAGGTTTCCCTCATCTTAAAGTGAAGTACGTATCAACCGAGCAGTTCACCAATGATTTCATCAACTCCATCGGCGACAGAGACAAGAAGCGCATCGACGGGTTCCGACGCCAGTACCGAACTAACGATGTTCTTCTCGTCGACGACATCCAGTTCCTCAAAGGAAAAGAGGGTACGCAGGAGGAATTCTTCCACACTTTCAATACCCTCCAGCAAGCCGGTAAGCAGGTGGTCCTTTCCTCGGATCGTCCTCCAAAGGACATCGAGAAACTCGAAGAGCGACTTCGGAGCCGCTTCGAGATGGGCCTCATCACCGACATCCAGCCGCCAGACCTCGAAACCCGCATCGCAATCCTCAGGAGAAACGTCGAGGCCCAGAACCTCGCCGTTCCAGCCGACGTCCTGTCATTCGTTGCCGACCGGGTATCCTCCAACATCCGGGAGCTCGAAGGAGCACTGATCCGCGTTATGGCGTTCAGTTCCCTGACCAGACACCCCGTCGACATCGAGCTTGCCCGGAATGTCTTGAAGGACATCTTCCCTGAGAAGACAAAGCGTCCCATATCCCTCTCCACCATCCAGCGAGAGGTTTGCAAGTATTACTCCATCTCCCACTCGGAGCTGATTGGAGGGAAGCGATCCCAGGCGATCGTCTACCCTCGCCAGATAGCCATGTATCTGACCCGGGAACTTACGGAACTGTCCCTGCCGGCGATCGGTGCCGAGTTCGGTGGGAGGGACCACACCACTGTCATGCATGCGAAAGCTAAGATCCAGAAGATGATGAATGCCGATCGCGAGGTCTACAACCAGATACAGACCATCACAAACCAGATACGCCAGAAGAGCTGATTTTGCCTGTGGGGAGAGTTGTGGAAGGTTTGGGGAGGAGCAGGGGAGTACTCGAGGATATTGTGGACCGGCTCTGATGGGTGTGGAACCGGTGGATGAGGAGTAACACTTCCACCACAAGTTCTCTACAGTAGATACGCCCGCCCTATTGAGGGATAACAAGCGGTATCCACAGAGTCCACAGCCCTTATTACTGTTACTGCTAGCCATGTATACAAAGAAAGGAACAGAAGAGATGAAGCTGACAGTCGCCAGGGGTGAGCTTTTCGAAGCCCTCTCCGTAGTGAGCAGAGGGCTCTCGTCCCGTTCGACCCTCCCGATACTCTCGGGAATCCTTGTGTCAGCTTCTCCGGAGGGAACCGTGACTCTTCAGGCAACAGATCTCGAAGTGTCAGTGCGCAGGAGCCTCCCTCTCGTGTCGGTCGAACGAAAGGGAACGATAGTCATACCGGGCAAGCTCTTCACCGACATAGTCAGATCGCTACCTGAAGCAGCTGTCACTCTTTCGGTCGAAGGGGAGACCCTTTCCATCTCATGCCTGCAGTCGTCGTTCGCGGTGAGGACACTGCCGGCCGAAGACTTCCCGCGGTTTCCGGAAGTCGAGCCCGATAAGACGATCTCGCTCCCCGCGTCCCGGATATCGGAGATCGTCAAACATGTGTCTAAGGCTGTGAGCAGGGACGAGACAAGACCCGTTCTCACCGGGATACTGCTTTCCGTTGAGGGAAGCACGGTGAAGATGGTGTCCACGGATTCGTATCGCCTGGCAGTCAAAGAATCGCTGATTGAAGACGGCTCACTCGAAGACGTCCAGGTGGTGGTCCCGGGAAAGGTGATGGATGAGGTCTCACGCCTGGCTCCTGATTCAGAAGAGGTCACCCTCGGAGTGAGCGATAACCAGGCAGTGTTCATGTTCGGGACGACGGAGTTTGTTGCGCGGAGGATAGAAGGAACCTTTCCGAACTATCGGCAACTCATCCCGAAGGAATCCGAGACCACGGTCAGGGTCTCCCGGGAAGAGGTGCTCGCTGCGGTCAAGAGAGTGTCTCTTCTTGCACAACACAACACACCCCTGCGACTGACGGTCAACTCCGAGGATCAGACCCTCAGTCTGTCGGCGACGACGCATGATGTAGGAGATGCCTCCGAGGACTTGATGGTCAAGGTCGAGGGGCCGGATGTGGAAATCGCATTCAACCACTCGTTCTTGTTGGATGGGCTGCTGGTGGCAGAGGGCGACGAAGTAGTGATCAGCATCGTGAGCCCGTTGAAACCCGGAGTTATCACCAGCCCGCAGGACGACGGCTTCCTATACCTGTTGATGCCCGTGAGGCTCGGATAGGATCATCTTGGCGGAGCTCCGGGTCGAAACGGTCTCTTTGGCCGGGTTCCGCAACCACGAGATGTGGACATCGGACCTCAGCCCGCGCCTTACGGTGCTCGTAGGGGCCAATGCAGCAGGCAAGACGAACATCCTGGAAGCGCTGATGGTGGCCGTAACGGGCACGTCCTTCCGCTCGTTCTCCTGGGACGACCTGATCAAACGCGGCGCAGACCGTGCCGACGTATCGATCAAAGCAGTTCGTGACGGTGTTCCTCTCGACCTTAAGATGAGTATCGAGAAGACGGGGACCCGCGAGTTCTTATTGAACGGGCGTAGGCGAAAGAGTGCGGCCGAAGTGACGGACAGAGTGCCGGTCGTCGCGTTCGTGCCGGAAGACCTCTCACTTTCCAAGGGAGCATCCGAGATAAGGCGAGCATCCCTGGATGCTTTGGGAGACCGGCTCTCCCGTGCGTACGCTGCTCTTCGCCTCGAGTACTCACGACTCGTGAAACAGCGCAACGCCCTGCTGAAGAGCGGAGCTCCGGAGAGTCAATTAAGCCCGTGGGACGAGATGGTGGCCACCGTCGGCGCAGCCCTCACCCTCCACAGAGTACGGCTGTTGATGAGGATGGAGCAGCCCGCCCGCGAAGCGTATCGACGCGTCGGCCACGGTGAGGAACTCTCCGTGGCGTACCAAGCCTCATGGAAGCGGGCCGAGGCCGGAGCAGAAGACATAGCCGGGATGAAGAGGGAGCATATAGCAGATACCATCATGGCCGAGCTGCGTGAAGGGCGGGAAAAGGAGCGGGAGCGAGGAATCACCCGGGTGGGGCCCCACCGGGATGACGTGGTGTTCTCTATCGCAGGCTATCCGGCACGGGGATCCGCATCGCAAGGACAGCATCGCACAGTGGCACTTGCGTGGAAGATGGCCGAAGTCGCGGTGGTGCACGAGGTGGCCGGGGTGCGCCCGCTGCTTCTGTTAGATGACGTGATGTCCGAACTCGACTCGACCCGGCGAACCGAACTGTCAGCCTTCATCCTCGAGGGCTCGCAGGCGATCATCACGACCACCAACCCGGCTTACTTCGGCGACAATCTTCTCGAGGAGTCCCTGGTGGTGAGAATCGGTGAGGAGTGAGCGTTCCGGGCGGATGGTCCGCCTGGGAGATGTAGTGCGCTCGATCGTGCGGACTTCGGATCGCAGCGGGGGTCTGCTGCAAGCCCGGGCGACCGAGGCCTGGAGCGAGGTCGTGGGGCCGCAGATCGAAAGTCATACCCTTGGCATGAAGATGCGCGGACGGGAACTCGAGGTGCATGTTGATTCTCACGCATGGGCGGCGCAGCTAAGCCTGCTCGCCGAGGACCTGAGGGAGCGCGTCAATTCAGCTATCGGTGAGGAATCGGTAGGAAGCATACGATTCACTGTCTCTCGAGCGGTAGGAGATGAACGTGCGGCGCGGAAGGCCGAGGCTAGATCCCAGCGGCGATATGGAGGAGAGCGGATCGACCCGGTGCCGTTGACGGAACAGGAGCTCCGCGAGATCGAAGAGGCGGCCGCCTCCATCGATAACGATGAGCTCAGGGCAGCGGCTATTCGAGCTCAGATACGCGACATAGAGGTGAAAAAGGGTAGGGCGGCACGCAAAACGCCACAGGGCTCGGCTGAGGGCTCCACAGGGCGCAAGAAACCCTTCCTACCCTAGTCATTGTGTTAGAATCCGAGGGAGGACCACAACATGTCGTGGTCGATTCCCCGATGCTCCGGCGACAAGCGCTGCGTGAAGGAGTCGGTGTGCCCGAACAGACATACTCAGGAAAAGATATACAGGTACTTGAAGGGCTCGAAGCCGTACGTAAGCGGCCGAGCATGTACATCGGTTCGACCGGCCCCAAAGGCCTCCACCATCTGGTCTACGAGGTCGTCGATAACTCGGTCGACGAGGCTCTGGCGGGATACTGCACCGCCATCGACATCGCGATTCGCCCCGACGGCTCGGTGACCGTCACCGACAACGGCCGCGGCATTCCCGTCGACAAGGTCCCCAAGCACCGGAAGCCCGCGGTCGAAGTCGTCCTGACGGTCCTTCATGCCGGCGGGAAGTTCGGCGGCGACGGCTATAAGGTCTCCGGAGGACTCCACGGGGTCGGTGTCTCGGTTGTCAACGCTCTGTCCAGGAGACTCGAGGTCGAGGTCAAGCGTGACGGCAAGATCTGGACCCAGTCATACGAGTACGGCAAGCCGAAAGCCGACCTTTCGGCGACGGGGCGCACGAAGGCGAGTGGGACGAGTATCACGTTCTGGCCCGATCCGGACATTTTCGAGACCGTTGATGTCGACTTCGAGACGATTTCCACGCGGATGCGCGAGACGGCATTCCTGAACAAGAATCTCCGGATCGCGCTTGTCGACGAGCGTGAGCTGGAGCCGCGGCGCGAGGAGTTCCGTTACGCCGGTGGCATCATCGACTTCGTGAAGTACCTTAATGAGTCCAAGGACACTGTCCACAACAAGGTCATCTTCTTCGAGACCGAGGGAGAAGAGGGCCATGCCGAGGTTGCCATGCAGTGGAACACCGGCTACTCGGATTCGGTACTTGCCTTCGCGAACAACATCAACACCCACGAAGGCGGCACACACCTCGAGGGATTCAAGAACGCGCTTACGAGAACGGTCAACGACTACGCGCGTCGCCAGGGAATCCTCAAGGAGAAGGACGACAACCTTTCCGGCGAGGACATCCGTGAAGGTCTCGTGGCCATCGTCTCGGTCAAGCTGCGCGATCCTCAGTTCGAGGGGCAGACGAAGACGAAGCTCGGCAACACCGAGATGCGCGGATTCGTTCAGTCGGCGGTGATGCAGGCGCTAGCCGAGTATCTCGAGGAACACCCCAAGCCTGCGCGCTCGATCGTCAACAAGTCCGCCCAGGCGGCCAAGGCGCGTGCCGCGGCTCGCAAGGCGCGTGAGCTCACTCGACGCAAAGGGCTCCTGGAGTCGTCGACGTTGCCCGGAAAGCTCGCGGATTGCTCGGTGCGCGACCCCGAACTCACTGAGATATACCTCGTGGAGGGTGACTCCGCAGGCGGCAGCGCCAAGCAGGCGCGCGACCGCTCCTTCCAGGCCATACTGCCTCTGAAGGGCAAGATTCTCAACGTCGAGAAGGCCGGCATCAACCGGGCCCTCTCATCGGATGAGATACAGGCGATGATCACGGCGCTCGGAACGAGCATCGCCGAGGAATTCGACTTGACCCAGGCCCGATACCATAAGGCGATCATCATGACCGACGCCGATGTGGACGGCGCACACATCCGCTGCCTGATCCTGACTTTCTTCTACCGCTATATGCGCGAGATGATCGAGGCGGGATACGTGTATATCGCGCAGCCCCCACTGTTCAAGATCAGTGTCGGCAAGAAGCACGAGTACGCCTACACCGAGAAGCAGCTCCAGCAGATTCTTGCCAAACTACCCGAGAACGCCAAGTACAGTCTTCAGCGCTACAAGGGCCTCGGTGAGATGAACCCCGAGCAGCTCTGGGATACGACCATGGATCCGGGTCGGCGTACGCTGATGCAGGTCACTGTCGACGACGCGCTCGGCGCCGAGAAGTCGTTCGTCGATCTGATGGGCGATCAGGTCGAGCCGAGGCGGGACTTCATCCAGAGGCACGCCAAAGACGTGCGCTTCCTGGACATCTAGTGCTGAGTGAACGGATGAGTGATGGCGCAGGGGCCGAACAGGCGGGAACCGAGAAGTTTCGAACCTCCGCCGTGGGAACTCGAGCAGTTCGAGCGTTTGGAGCGGGAGCGCTCACGAAGGGAGCAGGAGGCGGCACCCGAGCCCGTCACGGTTCCGGTGCCGGAGCCGGCAGGGGAGTCAACGGTGTCGGCAGGCTCCGTGCCCGACGAAGCGGATCCGGCCGAGTTGGACGCGATGTTCCTGGCCCTGAAAGCAGAGGAGCCCCCGGCCATGGAGGGGGCGTGGAAGTTCGGACTGGTCTCGGCGGCACTGGTCGGATTCATCGGCCTGATGCTCGTCGTCTGGGGGGCCGTAGCGCTTGCCCGGACAGTCGGAAGCGGCCCCGCCGGAGTCATGGGTGCGATGATCATGAGCGTCATGGGATCGATGTTCGTGGCGCTCGCCGCATGGGTGGGCGTGCGCAGTCTCAAGCAGCGAGGAGTGCTCTAAGTGATAGATGATATGACGGGTGGCACCGTAATCCCGATAGACATCCAGCAGGAGCTCCGCGAGAGCTTCCTCGAATACTCGATGAGCGTGATCGTAGCGCGCGCACTGCCCGACGTACGCGATGGGCTGAAACCGGTCCACCGGCGCATTCTCTACGCCATGAACGAGTCCGGGCTGACAGCAGGGCGCTCGTACAAGAAGTCCGCATGGACCGTCGGAGAGGTTATCGGTAAGTATCATCCACACGGCGACTCCGCGGTGTACGACACGATGGTGCGCATGGCGCAGGACTGGGCCATGCGGGTGCCGCTCGTCGACGGTCACGGCAACTTCGGTTCGGTCGACGGTGACTCGGCAGCCGCTATGCGGTATACGGAGGCCCGGCTCCAGAAGATCGCGATGGACCTCCTGCGCGACCTCGATAAGGACACGGTGGACTTCGGGCCGAACTACGATGAGTCCTTGCTCGAGCCGATCGTCTTGCCGGGCCGCTATCCGAACCTCCTGGTGAACGGCTCGGCAGGTATCGCAGTCGGCATGGCCACCAACATCCCGCCGCACAATCTCGGCGAGGTCATCGATGCCACCACTATGATGATCGACAACCCCGAAGTGACGGTCGAGGAACTCATGACCGTCCTGCCGGGTCCCGACTTCCCGACCGGCGGCTTCATCATGGGCATGGAGGG
>SKKZ01000068.1 GCA_007123455.1 Coriobacteriia bacterium
GGCGAGCTCAAGTGGACCGCCACCCGTGTCGACCTGATCTTCGGCTCGAACTCCCAGCTCCGAGCACTCGCAGAGGTCTACGCGTGCGAGGACTCCCGGGAGAAGTCCGTGCACGACTTCGTGGCAGCGTGGGACAAAGTCATGAACCTCGACCGCTTCGACGTCGCCTGATCCCGGTACCGTCGTCCTCGATGCCTCGCACGTCCGAGTACTTGAATCTCTTTCTGTGACACAGCACGCAACGGCCCCGGTGGCATCCGCCCCGGGGCCGTTGCGTGTCCGGCGTTTGGACGCCGGGCCTGTGTCACGCGCCTGAAGGCCGTCCGTTCCGATGCCGACTCGCGCTCCCGGTCTGTTGGGGAGAGATTACTCCGCGGGGCCTGTGGACACCAGTATCACGACCGTGCTGCCCTCGGCCGCAAGCTCTCCCGCCGCAGGCAGTTGGCCGAACACTTCGCCTGCAGGAACCATCGTGTTGGCGAGCTCGATGACCTCGACCTCGAATCCGGCACCCTCGAGCGCCGTCCGCGCAGCATCACGCTGCAAGCCCTCGACGTCCGGTACCTCGGCAGTGGTCACGTCCGCGGGAGCCGGGCCCCTCGAGAGGAATACCGCAACGCGCGTCTCGGGAGCGACGATCGTCCCACGCGACGGCGCCTGGCTGACGACCTCGTCGACGGGCACCGTCTCGCTGAACGCACGCAGGATGCTCGCGGTGAGCCCGACGTCTGCAAGAGCGTCCTCCGCCTCGGCCTGGGTCATCCCGGAAAGGTCCGGCACCTCCACGTTGGCGGCAGGTTCGGGCCCTTGCGAGACCGAGAGTGCGATCTCGGCACCCTCCTCGACCCGGGTGCCCGGTCGTGGCGACTGGTCTACGACCAGGCCCTCCTCGACATCCGCGCTGAACACCTCTTCGGCACGGACTGCGAGTCCTGCTTCCAGAAGCCTCTCGCTCGCGTCATCGACGGGCAAGCCGACGACATCGGGGACCTCGACACCCGCAAGCGGGCGGGCCACCACGATGTCCACCCGACTACCCTCCGACACGCTCTCGCCGGCTACGGGGGTCTGGGAGATGACGAGCCCGGGCTCGAACTCTTCGGTCGGCTCCTCGGACTCCCTGCCGAGCGTGAGGCCGGCGTCGGTCAGCACGGTCTCGGCTTCCTCCACGGTCATCCCGGTGACGTCCGGCACGACGACCTGCTCGCCGCCCATGAAGAAGAGTGCTGCGGCGGCGATCACCACGACGAGAAGTGCGAGCAGGGCCCACAGCCAGCCCTTGCCCTTCTTCGCGGGAACGCGTCCGATGGTGCGGGGGTTGGGTTCCTGTGCGAAGACCGTTCCTGCGGGAACGGTAGGGCTGAACTCCTCGAGCACGGACGGTTTGAGGCCGGCGGCCTCGAGCACGGCCGTGGCCTCGGCCACCGGCTTGCCGACGACGTCGGGTAGTGCGGTCTTCGCGACCTCCTCGGGCGCAGGGCCGCTTGAGACGATCAGGCTCGCAAGCGAACCGGGTGACGCTGCAGAGCCGGCGGTCGGCAGCTGATGGGAGACGGTGCCTTCGGCGAACGCCGGGTTGGCGTTACGCAACACCTCGACCTCGAAGCCCGCCTTCTGGAGCGCCTCGATCGCGTCGGCCTGGCGCATACCGGTCGCATCAGGGACCTCGGCCAGCGAGCCTCCAGCACCACCCGGTCCCTTCGACACCAACAGCGCGACGTGCAGGCCGGATGGGACCACCGGGCCTGCACTCGCCTGGGTTCTCGGCATCTGACGTGTCTCATCCATCTCGGACTCCCTCCCCCTCGGCCACCCTGCCGTCAGCAGCGGCAAAATCGGCCGATTCAGATTCAATACTGATTCTAGGTATACCCTTGTATGACGCATTGACACCCAGGGGGGTATATTTCATGGTGGGTGGCTGGATGTGGTAGCGACCGCACATGGCAGTGGCCCGCAGTCGGAGATGGGACATCGGAACGAGGAGGCACCATGAACGGCACTGCGCTCGCACCGCGCCACGAGGAGATCGCGTTCCCGTGGTGGGTCGTACTGATCCAGGGTATCGCCCTTGTGGTCATCGGTGGCCTGCTCGTCACCAACACGCTCGTGACGACCGTCCTTCTCGTCACCTTCGTCGGATGGTGGTGGCTCGTGTCGGGTATCTTCGAGCTCGGCTCGCTCTTAACCGACCGTGCGGCGTGGGGGTGGCGGGTGTTCAGCGGCATCCTCTCGATCGTGGCAGGCGCCTACATCATCAGCGCGCCGCTGTTGGGCACGGCTATCGTGGTGGGCTTCGCGACGATCCTCCTCGGCGTGAACGGAGTCTTGCTCGGAGTGACGCAGATCGCCCAAGTGTTCCAGGGTGCCGGCTGGGGCCGGGGCATCCTGGGTGCGTTCAATCTCGCCTTCGGGATCGTGATCGCGGCGAATTGGACGTCGATCGCGGTCGCTCTGCCGTGGATCTGGGGAGTGTTCGCGGTCCTCTCGGGCATCGTCGCGATCGCAGGATCGTTCGCCATCAGGAAGGTACTGCAGACGGCGTAGCGGACATGTACGCGCTGGTCGTGAGGTTCGCACCCGGGTGCTAACCGCTTCGAGCACCCGAGCCCTCGAATCTCACCTGCGCCGCGTGTGCATACGCGCGTACACGGGCGATCGTGCGCACCACGACCGCCATCACCGGTGCGCCGAGCATCGCCCCGACGAGCCCTCCGAACGTGCCACCGAGGATGGTGCCGATGAGCGTCGCGAGGGGGTGGAGTTCGAGTTCCTGGCTCGCGTAGTGGTTCTGCACGATGGTCTGCACCACATTCTGTGTGATGAGCACGACGCCGAGGACGATGAACGCCTTCTCCGCCCCGCCTGCTCCGAGCGCGACGACGAAGGCGAAGGCGCCGGAGACGATCGCTCCGAGGAACGGAACGTAGGCGGTGATGAACGTGACTACCGCGATCGTCGCCGCGAGCGGCAGGCCGAGCAGCCACATCGAGAGGCCGATCAGAACCGCGACAAGAATGCTGGAGATCGTCAGCCCCTTGAAGTACTTGCGCACTGCAGCTGTCGAATCGAGTACGATTCCCTCCCCGAGGTCGGCCGGCACACCGAGGTGCGCGCCGAGCCACGCCGAGAGGTTCTCCCAGTCGGTGAGGATGTAGTAGAGCATGAAGAAGCCGAGGAACGCACCGAAGACAAGGGATGCGAACCCTGACAGGCCCCCGGTGAAGAATGACGCGACACCGGCGGCTACGCGAGGTAGCGCCTGCTCGGCCTCTTCGTAGATCCGGTCCAGGATCGCAGGATCGAGATCGAGGGCCTCGAGCCACTCACCGGCAGCCGACACCCCGCCCTGGAGCTGCTTTGCGATCTCCTCACTCTGGTCGAGCACGCCCGTCACCGTGAGCTGCATCGCCACGACAGCGACCAGGATGATGAAGATCATCACGACGACGGAGCTGATCTGCCGGGGCACGCCCCGTGTCCGCAGAGAGTCCACCAC
>SKKZ01000049.1 GCA_007123455.1 Coriobacteriia bacterium
ACTGCGGATTCGAACCCGGGGATCACCTGACCTGCTCCGAGGGTGAACTCGAGCGGGTCGCGGCCCTCGCTCGAATCGAACTCCGAGCCGTCCTCGAGCGTGCCGCGGTAGTGCACCCGCACCGTGGTGCCTTCCTCGTGAGCCATGTTAGAACTCCTTCCAATCGTCATGGCGCGGTCAATGCCGGATCGTGCCGGCCATGCCTGTCCAACCCTACCGCATCACGGCGGCCCCCGCGAGGAGGACCCTCCTGAGCGCGAGAGTGACACGAGTAGTCGCACGGTACGCTGGTACCGCTTCAGGACCGTTCAGACTGCATTTGATGCCGTTTAGCTGCGAAACAATGCCACTACCTGCGGTGTACGCTACAATCGAGGCGCTGCCGGTCCGCCGACAGCGTGAACGGCCCTGAACGCGGTCCGTGCGGTTCAGGTCGCCTGTTAGGCTCCGACAGGGGACGGTCACACCGTGGACGATCTCGAGGGGGTCCTCGGACCCTCGGTTACGCAATTCGTGGAAGATCACGTACGGTCGCTCCTCACCTGGGACATCCTCGTGTACTTCCACAAGAACCCGGGCGAGGCGGTCGACTCGACCGCGCTGGCGCTCCGGCTCGGCCGACGCCCCGATGAGCTTGCCCCCGAAGTCAGTGCGCTTTGCGAGTGCGACATCCTGTACTGCGAAGACGGCGTCGTCCGGTACGATCCCGAGCCTGCCACTCGTGAGACCATAGGCGCGTTCGTCGACGCCTGCCAGGACCGCGGCCGCAGGCTCGCCCTCATAGCGCTCGTTCTGCACAAGATCGCGCCTCACAGCCAGCAGTAGGCGTTCCGGCCATGTGGGTAGAGTGCGCTGTCAACCTCGCGCGATGCTGCTACTCTTATCGACATGGGTAACTACACGACTGAGATCCTGCTGGTCCTCGGTCTCATCGTCCTCAACGGATACTTCGCCGCGTCTGAGATCGCGCTTATCAGCGTTCGCCGGGCCGCGCTTCGCTCCCGGGCCGAGGCTGGCTCTTCGGGCGCGAAGGCCGCTGTCGAGCTCACCGACGACCCTTCACGGCTTCTCGCTACGATTCAGATAGGTATCACGCTCGTCGGTTTCCTGGCGTCTGCGACTGCGGCCGTCAGCCTCGCTGCGCCGCTTGCCGAGTGGCTGCGCTCGTTCGAGAACGCGTGGCTCGCTTCGGTCGCGCAGGGCCTATCCATCCTGCTGGTGACCTTCATGATCGCCTACCTGACTCTGGTCTTCGGTGAGCTGGCGCCCAAGCGGCTCGGATTGCAGCGGTCGGAGAGCGTGTCGATCAAGGTCGGACGGCCCCTGCTCGTACTCGCACGGCTCATGGGTCCGGTGGTCTGGGTCCTTTCGCGTTCCACCGATGTCGCCGCACGCCTGCTCGGAGTACGCGGTTCGGGTGCCCGCCCAGGGGTGACGGAGGAGGAGATCAAGCTTCTCGTGACCGAGCAGGGAACCCTGCTCGAGGAGGAGAAGCGCATGATCCACGAGATCTTCGAGCTTGGCGATACGGTTGCCCGGGAGATCATGGTTCCCCGCGTCGATGTGATGTTCATCGAGGACACAGCGAGCATCGCCGACGCGCTCGAGGTCTTCCGGACACGCGGGTTCTCGCGCCTCCCGGTGATTCACGAGGATGCTGACAAGGTAGTGGGACTCGTCCTCCTCAAAGACCTGGTGAAACCCGCTGCCGGGGGCGCTCTCGAAGAGCCGGTTACCAGGTTCCTCCGCTCCCCGGTGTTCGTGCCGGAGACGAAGCGCATCCTGCCGCTGCTTTCGGAGATGCAGCGCCTGCGCAACCACATGGTGATCGTCGTGGACGAGTATGGCGGCACCGCCGGGATCGTGACCATCGAGGACATCGTCGAAGAGATAATCGGCGAGGTCGTCGACGAGTTCGATCCCGATCTGGCGTACGTGACCCAGCTCGGCCCGGACCGCTGGGTTGTGGATGGCCGGTTCCCGGTGGAGGACGCCATCGAGATGGGCCTGCCTGTAGAGGAGTCGGACGAATACGAGACGATCGCAGGATGGATGCTCGTGCATCTCGGGCATATACCGGTACCGGGAGAGCAGGTCGAGACGGGCGGCGTGACCTTTCGCGTGCAGGCGGTGCGCCGCCGCCGTATCGCCCGGGTCCTCGTCACCCGGAACAATGCCGTCGGAACCAGGGAGTCGTGATGGCGGAGAAGACACTCTATCGCTCGAGACAGGACCGAATGATCGGAGGCGTCAGCGCGGGTCTTGCCGACTATTTCGACCTCGACCCGACGGTCGTGCGCCTGCTCGCCGTGTTGGCGACTGTGCTCTCCAGCGGGGCAGCCATCATCGCGTATCTGGTGCTCTGGGCCGTTGTTCCCGAGGAGCCGACGCACACTGGGAAGGGATACGCCATGGCTGATGATGCCACGCCCACCGCTCCGGGCGCCGGATCGCCACCGCCTCCGCCGCCACCGCCGGGACCCGCCCCGGGAGTGGCACCTCCGATCGAGCCCTCCGCACCCTCACGACCGATACCATCGGCACCTCCGGCTCCGCCGGCCCCCCCGGTCTCGCGCGGACGCGGTCCGGTATGGATCGGTCTTGCCCTGGTCTTCGTGGGCGTGGTGCTGCTCATCCAGATGTTCGTGCCGCAGGTACGTTTGTGGGAGTTCTGGCCCGTGATCCTCATCGTCTGGGGTATCGTCGTGATGTTCCGCTCGAGGGGCGGTGAGTGATGTGACGACCAAACGCATCTTCGAGGGAGTGACGCTTGTCATCATCGGCGTCATCCTGCTGATGAACACGACGGGTGCGCTGCCGTGGTCCGTCTGGCTCCATGTGCTCAGCCTGTGGCCCCTGCTCCTGATCGCGGTCGGAATCGATATCGTCGCGAAGGGTATCGATGCCGAGTGGCTGCGTATCGTCTCGAGTGTGCTGCTCATCGGCGGCCTGCTCTTCGGAGCCTTCGTGCTTCCCGTCGGGGACACTGCGCCCGGGTTCGGCGGGCTCTTCGGCACGAGAGGGGTGGACTTCGACATCGTTGAGACCGCAGGCAAGCGCATCGCGAGCGGAAGCGCCGTCATACAGGGCGGCGTAGGATCGTATTCGGTGAGCGATGGCGATGAACTCGTACGCGTCAGCGGGCGCAGTCCGCATGGAGAGCCCGCGGTGAGTGTCGTCTTGGAGGGAACGAGAGCTCTGGTGGACGTGATGGGCCCGGCGGACCGCGTCTGGGTCCCCGGGGTACGCGGAAGCAGCCGCGTTGACGTGCGGCTGTCTCGTGACGTGATCTGGGACCTCGAGCTGGACACCGGCGTGGTCGACCTGGACGCAGACCTCTCCGGGCTCGTGATCAGATCCGTGGAGGCGCGCTCGGGTGTATCGCAGGTCACGCTCACCCTCGGAGATATCCCGTCAGGCGTGAACGAAGTCCCCGTGTCCGTCCGTGGCGGAGTGACGAACTTCACCATACGGATCCCGGAGTCCG
>SKKZ01000145.1 GCA_007123455.1 Coriobacteriia bacterium
CCCGACCGCCGGGCGACCTCGGGCTTCCGCATACTGATCGACCACGTGGAGCATGCCGAGCGCACCGGGTCGTGCGTCGCCTGCCACGTCTTCACCGCCCATCCCGACGAGGCGCTCGGCAGGCCGCTCTCGCTCATGACGCGCTGTTATGACTGCCACGGCACGGCCGGGCACCCCGAGGCCTCCGACGAGTGCGCCACGTGCCACCCGTCCGATTTCGACCTGCGCCCGCCCTCCCACCTCGAAGCGCCCTGGATGCGCGACCACGGCTTCGAGGCGAAGGCCGACCGCGAGCTGTGCGCGCTCTGCCACGAGCAGCGGTACTGCGACGGCTGTCACGGGCTGGAGATGCCGCATCCCGGGGGGTGGCTCGCGGGCCCGGTCGCACACTCCGTCACCGCGGAGCGCGATCGCGAGCTGTGCGCTACCTGTCATACCGAGGAGCCCGACTCGTGCACTGTATGCCACCACGAGACCTACGACCCGGCGCGGGGGACGTGGATCGAGCAGCACGGCATCGATGCGCGGACCGCCGGCGTCGTGGCGTGCATGGAGTGTCACGCACCTATCTCGTGCGCCGAGTGTCACACGGCGCCCTGAGGGTGTGCCGGAGTCCTGGTCCGTCGGGCCGGCGTCCGGGCACCATTGCTCACGGTCGGTCCCGTTCTTGCTAGACTGTGACGCCGACGCGTTGCACAAGGTCCGGAGGTCTTGATGGTGCGTTTCCCGACGACGATCGCGCTTCTCACGGCTGTGCTTCTCGTGGTCGCGGTCGTCGCACCGTGTGCCGAGACATCGTGCTCCAGCGCGTGCTGCGACGAGATCGTCCCGACGCAGCAGTTCACCGCCTTCGTACAGCCTTCAGTTCTCGTTCAGCCCCCGGCCGTCGCCGGGTGTCCTCCGACTGCCGGTTCGGAGCGTCCGGGCTATCAGTGCGCCGTTGCCGCCGAGCGGCCCTTCGAGGTCGCCGACCCGTTTGTGTCCCGACTCCGTATCTGAGACCGGCGCGTCACCAGCGCCGTCCGTCACCGGTAGTCGACACGAATCGGAGTTCTCTCATGCGTAAGACCCTTCCGGGCGCCTTGGCGCTCGTCATCGTCATCGCGCTTGCCCTCGTGGGCTGTGGCGCCACTTCGCCACTGGTCACGATAGGTGTCGACGCGCTCACCGCCGACCCCCAGGCCTTCACCGGTGAGCTTGCCGTTGAAGGCGTCGTGCAGTACGTAGACGCCTCCACCTCGACCATCCGAATCATCGACGTTGCCGAGTACGAGGCGTGCGGGCTCACGCCATGCGTCAGCGCGGGGGTCCTTCCGCTGTATCTGCCCACCGCCGGGGAGCCTGCCCCTTCCGGCGCACAGTACGAGGGCCAGCTCCCTGCGCTCGAAGAGGTGGTGGTCGTCGTAGGAGAGGTCAGGAGCGGTCAGGGCGGGCTGTTCTTCGACGTCGAGCGCGTGCAGCGCGGCTCCCAGACCCTGATCTCGAAGCGCTAGGGGCCGGATGTGAACGATTTCAAGCTCGTCATCCGCAACCTGCTCGGCAGCCGCAGCCGCTTCGCACTCACGCTCGTGGGCATCACGCTCGGGATCACCTCCCTCGTGGTGATGATGAGCCTCGGGACCGGGCTGCGCGCCCAGATCGACAAGCAGGCCGCTGATCTCGGCGCCAATCTGGTGGTCACGCCGAAGGGCTGGTGTGCCTACGAACAGGTCAAGGTGCTCTCGGGCAGCCAGCTTCCCGATGCCATCCCGGCCGAGGAGCTCACCGCCATCGAGTCGGTCGAGGGCATCAGCGTGCTGCCGTACCTCACGGTGGGCTCGGCGGTCGACAACGAACCAGTGCCGGTGACCGGAATCCGGGTCGCCGAGACCGCCGAGACGAAGCGGTGGGCGGTCGCCTCAGGCGAGGCTCCGGCGGAGGACAGCCGCGGCATCCTGGCCGGCTCGGCTATCGCCGACTCGTTCGACCTTGCGCCCGGCGACCACCTCACGCTGCGGGGCACGGAGTTCGTCGTGACCGGCGTGCTCGAGGCCACCGGCACCGGGGATGACGGCGTGCTCTTCATCCCGCTCGCCGTGGCCCAGGAGGTCTACGAGACCGACGGCCGCATCTCGTTCGCGGCGGTGCAGGTCGAGGACATCACGCAGGTCGAGCTCTACGCCCAGCGCATCGCCGACGCGGCCAACGTCGCGGTCGTCTCCGACCGCCAGTTGCTCGCCTCGGTGCTGAGCGTAGTCAACACCGTGAGCACGACGCTTCGCATCATCGCCGCGGTCGCCGTGCTCACCGCGGCGTTCGGCATCATCAACACCATGCTCATGGCCACCTTCGAGCGGCGTCGGGAGATCGGCATCATGAAGTCGATCGGCAGTTCTAACGCTCGCATCTTCCGTACGTTCATGGCCGAGGCCGCCGCCTACGGGGTTATCGGCGGTGTGGTGGGGCTCGTCGTTGGCTCGGTGGCCTCGCGCCTCATCACCCCCTACATCGCGCAGAACGAGTTCACCGCGTTCGTCGGCGGGGCGCGTGTCCAAGCGGTCCCGCCCCTCGGCGACATGGCGCTCATCCTCGGCGGGGCGGTCGTCGTGGCCACCCTCGCAGGAGTCTACCCTGCCATGCGCGCCGCGCGCCTGACCCCCGTGGAGGCGATCAGCTATGAGTAGCCCAGGCGTCATGACCCTGCGTGACGTGCACAAGACCTACAACGGCCGGGGAGTGCCGGTCGAGGCGCTGCGCGGGGTCGATCTCGAGATAGGTGCGGGTTCGTTCACGTGCCTCATCGGCCCGTCGGGTCACGGGAAGAGCACGCTGTTGCACTTGCTCGGCGGCTTGGACCGGCCCACTGCAGGCTCGGTGACCGTTCTCGGCGAGCAAGTCGGGCGCATGACCGATGTTGAACTCGCACGGTTCCGCGCCACACGGGTCGGCTTCGTATTCCAATTCTTCAACCTGCTGAAGGGGCTGACTGTCGCCGAGAACGTCGAGCTCGCCATGATGTATGCGGGCACCCCGGTGCGCCAGCAGAAGACGCGCGTGCACGATCTCCTCGAAGCGGTAGGTCTGGCCGAGAAGCGCCGTGCGCGAGCCAACGAGCTCTCCGGCGGGCAGATGCAGCGTGTTGCAATCGCCCGGGCGCTCGCCAACAACCCCGATGTGCTCCTGCTCGATGAGCCGACCGGCAACCTCGACTCGGCATCAGAAGCCGAGGTCATGGCGATCCTCGACGACTTGCACGCGCAGGGACGGACGATCGTGATGGTGACGCACAGCTCCGAGATAGCCGCGCGTGCCGAGCGGATCGTCGAGGTCCGGGACGGAAGGATCGCTTCGTAGCGAGCTGTGCCCGGAGAGTCGCCCTACCACGGTTCCCATCCCTGTTTCTCGGCGTAGTACTCGTAGAGGACCTTCGCCACGCCGACGACAGGTACCGCGAGTAGCAGCCCGATGAATCCGAAGAGCGCCGTTCC
>SKKZ01000241.1 GCA_007123455.1 Coriobacteriia bacterium
AGGGCCGGTACCCGCCCTTCGCCGCGATCGGGGCGAACAGCGTCACCGCTTCGCTCGACCAGAAGGGCAGCGTGATCATCGACAAGGAACAGCTGCTCGAGTGGGACCCGGACTACCTGTTCATCGACCGCAGCGGCCTGCCGCTCGTCCTCGAGGACGTCTCGGCCAACCGCGGTCTGTACGAGGCGCTGGGCGCGGTGGGCCACGGTAGGGTCCATGCGCAGATACCCTTCAACAACTACTGGACGAACGTCGAGACCGCACTCGCCAACAGCTACTACGCGGGCACGGTGCTCTTCCCCGACGAGTTCGCCGACGTCGACGCTGCCGCTAAGCTCGATGACATCTCCGAGCAGCTGCTCGGGACACCACTTCACGACCAGCTCGTCGAGGTGTACGGCGGCGGTTTCGGCACCATCGACCTGCTGGCGGACGGGGAGTAGGCGGGTTCCCCGTGCCGGCGCATACACACGACTCCTACGCAGCCTACCGAGAGTTCACGCGGCGCAAGACACTCATCACCGCGGGACTGTTCGCGGCAACCGTCGTCGCCGCGATACTCGCGATCGGAGCGGGTGCTGCGGACCTGTCGACCGCCGACGTCGTGCGCGCGCTGCTGCGGCTCGAAGAGAGCGTCAACACCGTCATCGTCTGGAACGTACGCCTCCCGCGCGTTCTCGTCGGAGTCGTGGCGGGTATCGGGCTTGCCGTCTCGGGTGCGGTGATGCAGAACGTGCTGCGCAATCCGCTCGCCTCGCCGTTCACGCTCGGCGTTTCGCAAGGTGCCGCCTTCGGTGCGGCGCTCGCCATCATCGGGCTGGGAGCCGGTGCGACCCAGAACCTGACTGCGGGAGCGGTGCGCGTCACCTCGGCCCTTCCCGTTGCCGCGTTCGCCTTCGCCGGCGCGCTCGTGGCGACCGTGGTGATCGTCGCAGTCGCCCGGTTCCGCAGCGCCGCGCCCGAGACGGTCGTGCTCACCGGGGTGGCACTCGGCTCGCTCTTCGCCGCGCTCACGGTTCTGCTGCAGTACTTCGCCGAGGACACCCAGGTCGCTGCCGTCGTCTTCTGGACCTTCGGCGACTTGGGCCGTGCATCCTGGCGAGACCTCTCCCTGATGGCGGCGATCACCGCCGGGGGGCTTGTCTACACGATGTTTCGCCGATGGGACTACAACGCGCTCGAGGCCGGTGCCGAGGCCGCCGAGGGGTTGGGTGTCGACGTCGAGCGGGTACGCCTCGAGGGCATGTTCGTGAGCTCGCTCATGACCGCCGGTGCGGTTGCGTTTCTCGGCATCATCGGCTTCATCGGGCTCGTCGGACCACACCTCGTGCGCCGGGTGCTCGGCAACGACTACCGGTTCGTGCTGCCGGCCTCGGCATGCGCGGGGGCACTGCTGCTGCTGGTTTCGGACACGGTCGCGCGTACCGTCATCTCGCCGGTCGTGCTGCCGGTGGGCGCGATCACGTCGCTGCTCGGCGCACCGCTCTTCCTGTACCTGCTCGTGGGAAGGAGGGGATCTCGATGATCCTCACCGCAGACGGCATCGAGTTCTCGTACCGGAGCGAGCCGGTGCTCGCTGGAGTCCGCTTCGACGTCGCCCCCGGCGAGTTCCTCGCCGTGCTCGGCAACAACGGTGCGGGCAAGTCGACGTTGCTGAAGTGCCTTAACCGCATCTTGCGGCCGCGCGACGGAAGCGTCCTCGTCCACGAGCACGACCTGCGCAGGCTCACCCGTGTCCAGGTCGCCCAGCGGCTCGGCTACGTCGCTCAGCGAACGGAGAGTGGCAGGATGACCGTCTACGACGCCGTGCTGCTCGGTCGCAAACCTCACATCCGGTGGGACGCCTCGCGCCACGACCACGAGGTGGTACGCCGCGTGATATCACGGCTCGAACTCGAGGATCTCTCCCGCCGCTATCTCGACGAGCTGTCCGGGGGCGAGCTGCAGAAGACCGCCGTCGCGCGGGCGCTCGCCCAGGAGCCGCGCGTCCTTCTACTCGACGAGCCCACGAGCAGTCTGGACCTGCGCAACCAGCTCGAGGTGCTCGACACGGTGAAGCGGGTGACCGCCGAAGAGCGTGTCGCCGTCATCGCGGTGATGCACGACCTGAATCTCGCGCTGCGTTACGCCGACGCATTCCTCTTCCTCGCGGACGGCAAGGTGTTCGCGGCGGGTGGGGCGGAGATCGTGACTCCGGACAACGTCGGTCACGTCTACGGGGTGTCGGTAAGCGTCCCCACGCTCAACGGGGTGCCGGTCGTCGTGCCGCTGTAGCGTGCCGACGCGGTCCGCGTCCTAGAACCGCCGCACCTCGCGGTAGAGCGTGTCGCGCTGCACGGGCACGTAACCCGCGTCGGTGATGAGCCGCACCAGTTCGTCGCGTGCGAGCATGAAACGGGTGCCGGCGGCCGCGACCACGTTCTCCTCGATCATCGTCGAGCCCAGGTCGTTGGAGCCGAACGCGAGCGCGACCTGGCCGATCTTCGAGCCCTGGGTGACCCAGGACGCCTGTATGTTGCGCACGTTGTCGAGGAAGAGGCGCGAGAGCGCGAGCGTGCGCAGGTACTCGTATCCGCTGGCTGCCGACAGCGGCTCGCCGCGGGCGGCCGACTCGTCCTCGGCAAGCGCGGTGTTGCCCGGCTGGAAGCTCCACGGGATGAAGGCGCGGAAGCCCACGTGCCCGCCTGCGACCGCCGCGTCCTGGACATCGCGGATGCGCACGAGGTGCTCCACCCGCTCCTCGAGCGTCTCCAGCCCGCCGAACATCATCGTTGCGGTGGTCGAGATGTCGAGCCGGTGTGCCTCGCGCATGACGTCGAGCCACTGGTCAGAGGTTGCCTTGCGCGGGGAGACGTGGCTGCGTACCCGGTCGACGAGGATCTCCGCGCCTCCACCGGGAAGCGAGTCGAGGCCGGCGTCGCGCAACCGTGCGAGCACCTCGCGCGTGGTGATCCCCGAGAGCTTCGCAATGTGCACGATCTCGGGCGGGCCGAACCCGTGCACGTGGATGCCGGGGTTGTCCTCCTTGATGTCGCGCAACATCTGCTCGTACCACTCGATGCGCAAGTCGGGGTGCATCCCGCCCTGTAGCAGGATCGCCGTGCCTTCGAGCTCGACGGTCTCGCGCACCTTATCGGCGAGCTCCTCGCGGGTGAGTACGTAGGCGCACTCGGCGTCGCGCGTCGCGAAGAACGCGCAGAACCGGCACTCGGAGACGCAGACGTTGGTGTAGTTGACGTTGCGGTCGACGATGAAGGTGACGTCGTCGCCGGGCACGACCCGCCGGCGCATCTCAGAGGCCGCGGCGCCGAGTGCAAGCAGGTCGGCGTCTTCGAGGAGCGCGAGTGCCTCGGCGGGCGTGAGACGGGCCTCGCCAGCCGCGGCGGCGAACGCGCGGTCGAGCATGGCGTCGCGACCGCTCACGCATCCTCCCCGAAGATTGCGACCTGGGG
>SKKZ01000185.1 GCA_007123455.1 Coriobacteriia bacterium
ATCCCACGTTCGTTCAGCGCCCGCGTGAGTATCGTAGCCGTCGTGCGCTTGCCGATCGCACAGTCAGTGCCAAGGACCGCGATGCGAGGACACGCGACCGTGGAGATGCGACCGTCGAAGAGCCGTAGATCCTTCTTGTCGCGGGGTCGTCGCACGTCCCGTATCGTCACGTCGTACTCGGCCTGCGCGGCCACGAAGACCGAATCGTCGCCGAGAAATTCGTGCAGCCCGCTGACGATGTCCATGCCGCGGCTCATGGCTTCGAGCACAACATCGCGCTCGTGCACCGAGAGCAGGCCACTGGCCGGTGCGATGCCAAAGATGAAGACGTCCGGGACGCTCCCGGCCGATTGGATCGCATCTGCCAGATTCGCGCAGACCGGAATCGCGTTCGGTTCCTCGCCGAGCGCCTCGCCCGCGTCGAGTCCAGACTTCTCGCTGTCGATCACCGAGAGGATCTCGTATTTCTCGGAGTGACGAACCAGGCCGTTGGCGGTCTTGCCGTCGACGGCTCCGAAGTTCGCCTCGCAGTAGACGACCGCGGTCGGTGCATGAGCGCGCGTGATGCGCGTTCTGGAACGTGATGCAGAAGGCATAAGACTCCCTGAATCAGCAGGAACCCGGACGAGCTGTCCGAATCGAGCGTCCCCGTCCCACGAATGCCACGATTGGCCGTGGGGCTCCTGGATTGCGGCTCGAGGATCTGATGGGGCTTCAGCGTGTGCGTGATGAGTCGCAAGTGAGGGCTGATGCCGGTGGCGCGAGGTGTCCCAGCCGAGGTAGGACAGGCGCGATCTCGAGGTCGAGAGTCTCCTGAGTATAGCACGCGACGAGCGGCGACCCCGTCGCGTGACGGGTGGGCCGCCGAAGCGTACATGCCGCACCGCAGTCAGTCCGCGAGAAACTCGAGGAGCACCTCGTTGAACGCCTCGGGGTGCTCGAGCATCGGGGTGTGACCGCACTGATCGAAGATTTCCACCCGGACGTTCTGAATCCCGGTGGCCGCCACCTCGGCATGCTCCACGGGAATCACTTTGTCCTGGCGTCCCCACACCACCATGACGGGCACGTCCATCGATCCGATGCCGTCAAGGTTCGGTCCGCACATGTTCTTGCTCTGACCAGACAGCAGGCCCCCGCATGCTCGCAGGGTCTTCAGGAAGCTTCGCTGGGCTCCCGGCAGAGAGGCCATCTCGAAGTCGAACTCTATCGACTCGTCGGTCACGAGCGTCTGGTCGTGCACGCACATCTTCAGGTTCTGCGCCGATGCCGAGCGGCTGGGACGGGTCAGCGCCTCTCCCACAACCGGAGTGGTGCACAGCCGCAACTCCATGCAGACCTCTTTGCCGAACCCGGCGCTTGCCACCAGGACGAGCTTGCTCACCGCCGAGGGGTATGTGAGCGCAAGTCGAGTCGCGATCGCGCCACCGAGAGAATGGCCGACCACGGCGGCGCGCTCGATTCCGAGCGCTTCCATGAAGTCGCGGACGAATCGTGCCAGGTCTGCGATCTCATACGACGCATCTGGAGGCTTGTCCGTCCGTCCGTGGCCGAGCATGTCGAGGGCGTACACGTGGTGCTGCTCCGCAAGCGAGCCGAAACTAGGGAGCCAGTGCTCGACGTATCCCCCGATCCCGTGGATGAGGATCACGGATGAACCGTCGGCTCCCTCAGCCCAGTAGCGGGTCTTAGCCTCGCCAACCCGAACGTAGCGGTCTTCCGGCATGCTCATGCAAGCCCACCCCCCGAGAACGCCAATCCATGGTCGGCAACGCGCCCCATGCGCAGGCCCTACCCGTATCAAAGGAGTGCGAAACCAGAGCACGGGCGGGCTCTGCACCCCGGAACCCGGCGTACGCATGACTTCGGTCAATTCTGTCTCGTCCTTCTCGCCAAGCCCTGGCTCCCCGGTTGAAAGCCTCGTCGCCCGCTCACGCGTGACCAACGATAGAGTCATTGCGCTAAGTGGTAGGTGATATACAAGTCCCGCGCATCAGGAAGGAGTCAGTAATGGCTGACCAGGCACTCATCGACACCTTGAACGAACTGCGCTCCCGCGAGCTTGCGGTCTGCATGCAATACATGCGGCATCACTACCTCGTTACCGGGCCCGAGGGCCTCGCCCTAGCAGGCGAGTTCAAGGACGTGGCGATCACCGAGATGAAGCACGCCGAGGCGTTGGCCGAACGAATCGACTTCCTCGGTGGCGACCCGACCGTCAAGCCCGCGCCGTTCCCGACGGGCGCCAGCACGCTCGAAGAGATGGCCGAGACCGATCTGGCGAGCGAGGAGGAAGCCGTGGGCCTCTACCGCGATGCCATCCGACAGGCTGACGAAGCCGGAGACGTCACGACCCGCAGGCTGCTCGAGTCGATCCTCGCCGACGAAGAAGATCACGTCGACACATTCCAGAGGATGCTCGGGAAGTAGACCCACTCTCCCGGCACGCCAGGGCACATTCATCGTCGAAGACCACTCCACTCGTGCTCGGAAGGTTGCGCACTCGGTCAGAAAGAGGCGAGCCGCCCACCGAACTGGACGGCTCTACCTGCATGCACGATGTCTGCCATGCCTAGGACATTCGGAGACGCACGAAGTGGCGGGAGAGGCTACTCCTCGGCGTCTTCCTCGGATTCGGTGTCCTCTTCGTCTCCGTTCGCATCCTCCTCATCGGCGTCCGGCGCCTCTTGCTCGACGTCGATATCCACGTCGGGTGCCTCTTGCTCGATCTCTATGGGATCAACGGTCTCGGGTGCGGGCGCATCCCGCAAGAACAGCCACCATACACCCAAGAGAAGCACTAGGATGAGAACGGCCACGACGATCCAGACTCCCGGGCCGCCCCCGTTCCGGTCTACAACGGTCGTGTGTCGCACCTCTTTGGACGATTCACGTTCTTGATGCTCTGGGCCGCGTTCGTCACTCATGTCTACCTCCTTCTCTCAACCTCGAAAGCCGGTGTCACGCTGCTCTTCTCCCGGTGATCATGTTGAAGATCAACAGCGCCAAGGCGATGAGCAGCAACAGGTGTACGAATCCGCCAGCAATCTCAAGAATGAAACCTGCCAACCAAAGAGCGATTAGGATTGCGATAATGGTCCATATCATGGGACTCACCCCCCGCCCTGAGAGTCACCGGGTAATAGAGCCTCGTCCATGTGTATTCCCAAAGGCGGAGGGCGAACCCCATGCGGAGACGTTGATGATGCGGCCCCGCGTGCCGCCGCGCAAACTGGTCCATCATCAGCGCAAGCGTGCGACTGTTGACTGCGAAGTGCCCAACCAACAGTCTTGTTACCCTTCTCTCAGCACCCGCGCCGTCGCCGGAGGCCCCCATGCCCCTCATCCTCGCGCTCGACCAGGGCACGACATCCTCGCGCGCCATCGTCTTCGACGA
>SKKZ01000100.1 GCA_007123455.1 Coriobacteriia bacterium
AGCCGTGGCAGCCAACACGAACACTGTACGCACACACATGAGCGGAGCGGACAGCGTTCTTCCATTGCTAGCGGGATGGGAGAAGACCTGCATTTCAAAAAGGGGGTCTTCTCAACATGAAACGTATCATCGTTCTTCTAAGCTCGCTGTCAATGATTCTCATGATCGGCGGCGCCAACCTGAAGCTGAGGTAATGAGTGGCGAGTCGCGCTTGGTCCAATTGACCTCGACGGGAGGCATGTGTCGTGACTGAGCATGCCTCCCGTCGCTTTGTCGTACTCGCGTCTGCAACCTTCGCTTCAGGCATAGTTGCGCTGGCGTGGTCAGCCGTTGAGCTGCCAGTGTATTGGGGCATCGCGTTCATAGTGCTGGCCGTTGCCACGCTCATTGCCGAGAATGCTGCAGTGGCACTACCACGTGGCGTCACAACGTCCCTTTCGTTCTCGATGTCCGTTGCGGCCAACGTTCTTCTGGGTCCAACTTCGGCGGGTCTAGTTGCTCTTTGCTCGGGAATAAGCCTCGATGATCTAAGAAGCAAAGTGTCAGCGCCTGTTCTCATATTCAATATAGGCCAGGTACTCCTAGCCCATATCACTGCGGGTTGGCTGTATCTGACACTTGGTGGTCGAACGTTGCTGACATCAGACCATTCGTTTCTGCCGATCTCGTATGTTGATCTACCCCAGCTAGTCCTACCCCTGGTTGTCCTTGCCGTTTCGGCGTTTGCCATCAACGCGCTCTTCGTGACTATGGGTTTCTCCGTCAAGTACGGGGCGACTGTTACAGATGTCTGGAATCAGCACCTTTCGTGGGTCTTTCCTGTTCAGATGTCCTTGTCCGTTGTAGGAGTTTTCATCGCACAAGTGATGTCAATCGAGGTGGCTGGCTTCGTCTTGTTCGTCTTCCCTCTACTGATATCTCGGCAGGTCTATCAACGCTACATCCGCTTGAAGCAGGGCTATCTCGATACTGTGCGCTCGCTCGTCGGAGCACTGGAGGCGAAGGATCCATATACTCGCGGCCATTCTGAGAGAGTCGCCCAGTATGCCGCGGCGATTGCTGATTCGATGGGCTTGGGAGAAGAGGCGGTCGAGAAGATTCGCCTTGCGGCACAGCTTCACGATCTTGGCAAAGTCGGCCTGTCCGACAGCGTGCTGCGTAAACCCGGAAGCCTATCCAGTGATGAGTTCGTGGAGGTGAGGCATCATCCTGAAGTCGGTGCCGAGATTGTCGAACGCGTTCCGGCGCTTGCAGAATTGGCGCCCATTGTAAGACATCATCATGAGCGCTATGACGGCACCGGCTACGTCGCTGGCATAGGCGGCAACGACATTCCGCTCGAAGCAAGAGTGTTGGCAGTTGCAGACAGCCTTGATGCCATGACTTCTTCTAGAGCGTACAGAGCAGCAATGAGCATGACTGAGGCTGTACGGGAGATAGTCTCATGTCAGGGAAGTCAGTTCGATCCGGAGATAGTTGCGCATCTCCGTGCGGCTACTGGCGATGAGCCTTGGTTGGAATCGAGACAATGATCACGCCAACAGATCAGGGGTTACACCGACAGGCACGTGCTGCAGCCCATCACATCGTGGTGCTTGTTGCCGCTGCGACCTTGCTGGTCGCCTCAGACTGGCAAGCACAAGACTGGTTGGCGGCGGTGCCGTATATGCTCGCACTTGTGTTGCTCAGTCTGATGGATGTTGAGCTCCCACATGGAGATAGCGTTGACGTAGATGCGGCCGTGATCATCGCAGCCGCGTACATCTACGGCCCGGTTGTTGCCGCAGGTATAGTGATCATTTCGAGAATCGCGGCGCATCTACTTCGGCACCAGTTCTCTTTCAACTGGGCAGTGATATCCTCCGTGGCCAAGAGGCTCGTTGGCGTATCCGGCGGACTCGCAGTCCTTTGGTTGCTGCCGGCTCCTCCATGGGGTCGCGCGCAATTGTTCGTTGAAGTGCTTGTTCTGGGACTCGCTTACGTTGGATTCGGGCTTGTATACAGTCAGATTAGTTTGAGCGCGGAGCGAGGGGACTCAATACTCAGAATGGCAGTCAGCAACATTGCCCTACAAGGACCGGTGCTTGCGGCGGGTGTCTCTGTAGGGATTCTCACTGTGCTCATCCACGATGAGATGGGAGTCTGGGGGCTCGTGCTCGTACTGTTCTTAGCTGTCATGACTCGGCAGTCGTTCGCACTGTTGCTCGATGTGCGGCAAGGTTATCAAGCTACTATTGAGGCATTGATTGGCGCCATGGAGGCCCAGAAGACACATGCTCATGGCGTTGGCCGAGAAGTCGCGATCATGGCCCGTGCAGCTGGTGCTGAGTATGGATGGTTTGGCAAGTCCTTGGAGAACATGGGATATGCCGCACTTCTCCTCTACTTCGGACTTAACTTCGTCACGAGGGATGGCGCAACTGGGGAGACGAGGCCTACACCACTCTCAGACGTCCATTTTCTGCGCCCGGTGGCACCCATAGTCGAAGCTGCCGAGAATCCAGACCTGCCAGCGCCGACCCAGCGGCATACGCTAGTTGCCGCCTATATCGTCTCACTGTGCGTTGCCCGGTTGAGTCCGGACACGGCCGACAATCGCTTGGCCGTTCTTCGTGGTCAGTTGACGCCAAAAGAGCGCTGGCGCTCTGAAGCTGCCGTAGAGGCTGCTGCTCAGAAGTCGGCACTCGCATGATGGCGCTCATTGGAGCTCTCGTTTTCGCTCTGCTCGTCGCCCCAGCGATGAAGGGCAGACTGTCATCCCTGAGCGGAGTACGATTCAGATACGAGTTCTTGCTGCCTATTGGCCTTCTTCTACAAGTTGTGCCCCGGCAAGTCTTCTCCTATCTTGAGCGCGGGGATATCGGCGCGATCGCGCTGTTCTCTTGGCTTGCCGGCGGCTTCGTTCTCCTGCTTGCCTGCTTGCTGAACTGGAAGTATGTTGGCTGTCGACTGGTTGCGCTTGGCGTTGCGCTCAACGGGCTGACCATAGTACTGAACCGAGGCATGCCAGTCGCTGCCGATTCTCTCGAATACTTAGGACTTACTCAGACCGATCAGCAGCTGGACGCTCTAACACCTCTCTACCACTTGAGTGATGGGGATACGCTTCTCGGTGTTCTTGGAGACGTAATACCGGTTCCTGGGCCCCAACTGGTTCAGTCGGTGGTCAGTTTGGGAGACCTGCTGCTCATGGTTGGCATCGTGGTCATCGTGCTTGACGGGGCGAACGCACTTCTTCGGGTCAGGGCGAGTTGAGTCGTCGCTGAATCGTTATCGCGGCAGCAAGCTTGAAACGGACTACTCGCGGCCTGTTCGTCTGGATGCTATTATTCTTCCACCCTCAGGAGGCTCCGTCGATAGGGGGCATGGATGTCTGCA
>SKKZ01000171.1 GCA_007123455.1 Coriobacteriia bacterium
GAGGGGCGCAGCCTGCGGCTCGGTGCGGCGAACTACCTCGAGAAGCCGATCGACCAGGGACGACTCACGAGGATCGTCGACGATCTTGTCGGCGGCCAGGAGGCGCCGCTCGTGCTTGTCGTCGACGACGACCGGGACATCGTGAGCGCGATGAGCGCCATGCTGCGCGCCCGGGGTTTCTCGGTCATCGCCGCTTACGACGGGCGGGAGGCGATGGCGGCCATCGAAGAGCACCACCCCGATCTCGTCCTGCTCGACCTGATGATGCCGGTCATGGATGGCTACCAGGTGATACACGAGGTCAAGAACGCAGAGGCGACCAAGGACATCCCGATCGTGGTCATGACCGCCCACCGTATCGACCGGGAGCACACGGACTTGCTGGCCCTTGCCGCGGAGCAACTGACGAAGCCGTTCGCCGTCGAGGACCTGGTGGATCGCGTCGAGCAGTTCCTCGCCGAGGAGGGATGATCGTATGGGACGGATCCTCGTCGTCGATGACGAACCGCACATCGTGAAGCTTGTCGCATTCGCGCTCGAGCGCAACGGCCACGAGGTGTTCCAGGCGGCCGATGGAGTCGCCGGTTTGCAGGTGGCCGCCGAGGAGCAGCCCGACCTGATCCTCATGGACGTCATGATGCCGGTGATGACCGGCTTCGACGCACTGGAGCGACTCAAGGAGGACCCGGAGACGAGCGATATCCCTGTCGTGATGCTCTCGGCGAAGAGTCAACATTACGAACAGGCCGAGGGATTACGCCGCGGGGCGCTGCAGTATATATGCAAGCCGTTCACGCCACGCGATCTCGCGGAGACCGTGAACACGATCCTTTCAGGCGAAGAAAGAGAAGAGGTGCGTGCGGATGGCGCGTAGAGTACTCGCGGTTGATGACGAGCCGTCGATCGTCCGATTGGTGACAGCGGCCCTGACCACACGGGGCTATGAGGTCATCCCGGCTTACGATGGCCAGGACGCGCTCGACAAGGTCGCGCTCGAGAAGCCCGACCTCATCGTGCTCGACATCATGATGCCCAGGATGGACGGCCGCGAGGCGGCGCGTCGGCTCGCTAAAGACCCCAAGACCGCGAAGATCCCGATCGTCTTCCTCTCGGCCATCGGCGATCTCGACAGCCAGCTCGACACGCTCGAAGAACTCAAGGACGTGGAGTACCTGACAAAGCCGTTCGACGTGCGCGAACTCGGCGACTACGTCGATGCGATGCTCGACCCCGCCAAGCGTGCGGAGCTGGCCCAGCACCGGTCACGGCAGATGGGCAAGTTGCGCACGATGGTCGAGATCATGCATCGGAGGCGCGAGTCGTCCTAGGTTCGGTCCTCGGCCGGTTTCCGAGTGACACCCTGGGTATATCCAGGGTGTCGGTGAAACCACGTAACGCATGCCGAGGAGGCACGAACGATGAGCGATCAACCGGATCTCGATCCGAAACAGTTCCGCAAGCTCCTGAAGCAGATCGGTGAGTCCGCCAACGCCCGTACGGTGTTCGGCGAAACGGTCATCTCGGGAGACCGCGCGGTCATCCCTGTCGCGCGCGTCAACCACCGGGGTGGCGGCGGGTTCGGCGGCGGTGGCGGCGCGGGTGTCTCGCACGAGTGCACACCGGAGTGTCCGCCGGGGTGTGACGGCAGCCATGCCGAGGAGGGCTACGGCTCCGGCATGGGGCTCGGCTACTCGGTGACCGCCGAGCCGGTGGGCGTCATCGAGATCACCCCTGACGGCGTCTGGTGGAATCCGACGGTTGACGTCAACCGTCTCGCGATCATCGGCGCCATGGCCGGAGCGGCGATCGCGGTGCTGGTCGCGCTGGGGGTCTCACTGCGCAAGTAGCGCACTTCCGACGGAGAGTGTCGTGTACGAGATCGAGACAGACGGCGTCCCCGTGAAGGTGTGGGGAGCCGACATCGACGAGGGTGCACTCGAGCAGGCACGCAACCTCGGCCTGCTGCCCTTCGCGTTTCGCCACGTCGCGCTCATGCCCGATGCTCACGTCGGTTACGGCATGCCCATCGGCGGGGTGCTTGCCGCGCTCGGTCAGGTCATACCGCACGCGGTCGGGCTCGACATCGGTTGCGGGGTGCGCTCATGGTGCACGAACATCAGCGGAGCCGAGTTCTCGCCCGCACGCGACACGGTACTCAACGACGTCCAACGCTCGGTTCCCACCGGGTTCGAGTGGCATCGTACAAGCCAGACCGACCGGACCGATCTCTTCGACGACGTTCCCGATATCGCGCCGTTGCATGCCGAGATCGACAAGGCCGTCCGGCAGGTCGGCACGTTGGGCGGAGGCAATCACTTCATCGAGGCGCAGGTCGACCCCGACGGCGTCGTGTGGATGATGGTGCACTCGGGGAGCCGCAACCTCGGCAAGCAGATGGCCGAGCACTACGACAAGGTGGCGAAGGCCGAGAACCGTGCGAGCGGGTCCCCGGTGCCGGCCGAGTGGGGCCTCGCGCACCTCGCGACCGACTCGGAGGCGGGTGCGGAGTATCTCGAGGCGATGGGGTTCTGCCTGCGCTTCGCGCGCGAGAACCGGCGGCTCATGGCCGAGTCGGTGCGTGCCGCGATCGAACGACGCTTCCCCGGGGTGACGCCTGCGCCCGATGTCGACGTGCACCATAACTACGCGGCTGTCGAGGAGCACTTCGGCGAGCGGGTGGTCGTCCACCGCAAGGGGGCGGTGCGTGCCGAAGGCACGGTGCTCGTGCCGGGCTCGATGGGGACGGCGTCGTACGTCTGCCGTGGACTCGCGAACCCGGAGTCGTTCTCGTCGTGCAGCCATGGAGCGGGACGCGTCATGGGCCGCAAGGCCGCCATGCGCGCATTCTCACGTGAGCACGTCATGCGCGAGCTCGATACGGCCGGCGTGCGGCTGTTCAAGGCCAAGAAGGGTGACCTGGCCGAGGAGGCGCCCGCCGCCTACAAGGACATCGAGGATGTCATGCACTTGCAGCGTGACCTCGTCGAGCCGGTCATCCGGCTCACGCCGATCGGGGTCCTCAAGGGCTAGCGCTTGCAGGAGGGAAGCATGCCTCGGAGCGGGGGGAGCGAAGCGCCCTCACATTATTGAGAACGATCGTTCCCACTAACGTGAGGGAGTCCGGTAGGGCCGCGACGAGTGGGTTCCGTGCACCTTAGGTGCGGCGAGGTTTGCCGAGGAAGACGAGGCTCAGGCGCTCGTGGACGTACTCGGTGCGCTCGCGTACGTAGCCGAGGGACTCGTAGAGATGTAACGCCGGCTCGCTGCGATGCCCGGTGAAGATCTCGAACCGCCCGGCTGTCTCGAACCGCTCCTCGAGCGCGGACGCGAGGGTGCGCCCGAGGCCACGGCCCTGCAATGAGGGCTCGACCA
>SKKZ01000165.1 GCA_007123455.1 Coriobacteriia bacterium
CTCCTATCTGGGACATGCCGCGCGTGGTGCCCACGCGCATGCTGTGGCTCTCGGGCTTGCTGGCAAGTGCGGAACGGATGACCGCACGGACGTCGTCATCGGTTCCCTCGCGCAACACGGTGCGCACGTCGATCTCCTCGTCGGAGAAGAGACACGCGCGCAGGCGTCCGTCGGCGGTCAGGCGCAGGCGGTTGCACTCGCCGCAGAAGTGGTGCGAGAGCGGAGTGATGACGCCTACGGTCCCCTCGGCGCCGGGGAACCGGTAGTAGCGGGCCGGGCCCCACCCGCCGGGCGCCTCGGAGCGGCCCACCGGCTCGGGAGAGCCGATGCCGGCGGCCTCTCCCTCGGCGGCCAGGCGCTCGAGGATCTCGGTCGCGGGGACGTGATCGGCTTGCGTCCACCCCGCGCCCGCCGGTTCGCACTCGCCCTCCCCGACCCCGCCGACCGGCATGTACTCGATGAAGCGCACGTGGACCTCCCGGTCGAGCGTCAGGCGGGCGAAGCCGAGGAGGTCCTGCTCGAGGCTGCGCACGACGACGGCGTTCACCTTGACCGGTCCCATGCCCGTGTCGAACGCGGCGTCGAGGCCGGCGAGCGCGTCGGCGAGCTTTCCCCCGCGGGTCACCCGGTTGAAGACCTCCGGATCGAGCGAGTCGATCGAGATGTTGACGCGGGACAGGCCGGCCTCGGCGAGCGGTAGTGCGTATCGTGCGAACAGGGTGCCGTTGGTGGTGAGCGCCACGGCCTCGAGTCCCACGAGGCTCCTGAGGCGCCGCACGTGACCGACGATGCCCTTGCGCACGAGCGGCTCACCTCCGGTCAGCCGGATCTTCGAGATACCCTCACCGACGGCTGCGGCCGCAAAACGCTCGACCTCCTCGAGCGTCAGAATCTCATCGTGCGGCCTCCACGCCACTCCCTTCTCGGGCATGCAGTAGATACAGCGCAGGTTGCACCGGTCGGTGAGACTGACGCGGAGGTAATCGATGCGACGCCCGTACGAATCGGTGCCCATCACGCACCGCCGTCCCGGGGACGGGCATCGGCCCCGCCAAGGAACCGTTCCTCGATGAGGTCGGCCACGTCTTCCGCCGCATCCAGCGCGAAGACCGGTACGGGCCACTCGGCAAGGTCCTCGACGTCGGTGACAAGCGCCAGGAGCTCGTCTGCGTCGCACGTCGGCTCGTTCGAGCGCGCCGCGCGTACGACCTCGATACGCACCGGCGACGTCGCCCGGAAGCCCTCGGTCAGCAGCAGGTCGACGTCGCCCGCCTCCTCGGCGAGCTCGGCAAGGGTCCGGGCGCGATCCACCCTGCGAATCACCCCGAAACGGTTCGGCGCGCTCACCATGGTGACTACCGCTCCGGCGCGCTCGTGGCGCCACGTGTCCTTGCCCGGCACGTCGATGTCGGTCTCGTGCGCGTGGTTCTTCGCCGTGGCGATCCGCCAGCCCCGTCCGGCGAGCACCGAGATGATGCCCTCCAGCAGCGTGGTGCGCCCCGAATCGCCCCTACCGACGACCGAGACGACCGGTATGCGGAAGTCCGTCATGTGCCCTTCGCCTCCTTGCCTGCCGTCTGACATCTTCGGATCCCTCTAGAAACAGCCGAGATCGCAGTTGTGCACCCTGATGCCGACCGAGTCGGCCGCGGCGCCCGCGACCTTGTACGGCACGCCGCTGTCCTCGGCGAGCTTGCGAAGCACCGCGCACGTCACACGTCCGTCGGATGCTTTGGCCGAGACGGCCTCCACGAGTTCGGGCGTGACCTGCCCGGCCCAGCGCGGATCGACCTGCTTCGGTGTATCGCTCATGCGATCCCTTCTTCCATGTCGAGACGGATGACTTCAACCTCGCTGCCCGCGGTGAAGGCGCCCCCGCCCTCGGGGAGAACGAGCAGACAGTTGCCCTTGTGCGCGGCCGTCAGCAGCGCGGAAGACTGGCTCCCCGAGACTCCCACGGTGTAGCGGCCGTCCTCCCCGCGCTCGAGCAGGGCGCGGAGGAAGTAACGTCGATCCCGCTTCTTCTTCACGTCGTGCGCGAGAACGGCTTTCTGCCGCGGCCGATCAAGCCGGGTGTGGCCCTGCATGTAGCGGAGGGCCGGGCGGATGAATACCTCGAATCCGACGAACGTCGACGACGGGTTGCCCGGGAGACCGAAGAACGGGACCCCGTCGATCGAGCCCATCGTCTGGGGGTTTCCGGGGCGCATCGCTACCTTGCAGAACTCCATCTCCCCGAGTTCTTCAAGCACCGGTCCGACGTAGTCGAAGTCTCCGACGCTCACTCCGCCACTGGTGACGATGAAGTCAGCCTCGGAAGCCGCTTTTCTGAAAGCCTCACGCGTGGCCTCGAGGTCGTCCGGCACCGGAGGATAACGGAGCGGCATCGCTCCCGCAGCGATCACTTGAGCCGAGATCGAGTAGGAGTTCGAGTTGCGGATCTTGCCGAGGCCTGGCACTTCAGCCACGTCCACCAGCTCGTCCCCGGTTGACAGCACCGCGACACGTGGCCTCCTGCCAACCTTCACCTGCGCGTGGCCGGTCGATGCAAGCAGTCCAACGGCCGCTGGCCCGATGGTTTCGCCGGATGCAAGCACGACATCGCCGGCACGCACCTCCTCGCCACGGAGGCGGATGTTCTGGCCGACCACCACTTCCCTCAGTATCTTGACGGTGCCTCCGGTCGACCCCCCGTTCTCGTCGGCTGCGGTCTCCTCCACCTTGATCACCGCGTCCGCTCCGGGAGGAACCGGCGCGCCGGTCATAATGCGAGCGGCCTGACCCGGTCCCACCTCCACATCTGAGTACTCCCCCGCCGCGATGTGAGAGATGACCGCGAGCGTGACCGGAGAGTCATCGGAGGCGCCTGCGACGTCAGCGGCCCGTACGGCGTAACCGTCCATCGCCGAGTTGTCGAAAGGGGCGACATCGATGTCTGATCGCGCCTCGGCCGCCAGAACACGTCCGAGCGCCTCGAGCAGCGGCACCTCTTCCGTTTCGAGCACCCGACATCGCGCCAGCACGAGATCGCGGGCCTGCTCCACCGACAACGTCATCGTTCCTCCCCATCGGTCGTCTCCGCGATGATGCGGTGCGGATGTGTGTACACGGTCATCTTCCCGCCTCGCGCGTATCCCGCGAGGGTGACACCGAGTTCGTTCGCGATCTCGCCGGCGAGGTCCGTCACGGCCGTGCGGGACACCGCCACGGGGACCTTCGCCTTCGCGGCCTTGACCGCCATCTCGTAGGAGATACGCCCCGTGGTGAGGAGCACGGCATCACCGGTCGGCACCCGGTCGAGCCACGCCCTGCCGAGGAGCTTGTCGAGCGCGTTGTGACGCCCGACGTCCTCGCGCACTATCAGGAGCTC
>SKKZ01000272.1 GCA_007123455.1 Coriobacteriia bacterium
AGGCTACGGCAGCTGACGGTCCCATCGGCTCCGGCGGTCGGCAGGACCGCACTCAGAGGCTCTCCCGCCAGCCCTTCACCGTGAACGCGGCGGGGCACACGTCGTTGAGCGTGCACGCTCCACACGCAGGGCGCTTCGCCGTGCAGATAGCCCGCCCGTGGTCGATGAAGCGGTAGTTGACGTGGAACCACTCCTCGCGCGGGAAGACATCCATGAGGTCGCGCTCGACCTTGTCGGGGTCCTTCTGCTCTGTGAGGCCGAACCGGTGTGCCAGGCGGAAAACGTGGGTGTCTACGGCGATTCCCTCGACCGTGCCGAATGCGTTACTGATGACGATGTTGGCGGTCTTGCGTGCAACGCCGGGAAGGCTGATAAGCCCGTCCATCGTGTCAGGGACCCGGCCTTCGTATTCGGTCACGACCATGCGGGCGGCACCCATGATCGCCTTCGTCTTGTTCCGGAAGAAGCCCGTGGGCCTGATGATGTCCTCGACCTCGGCGGGGTCGGCCCCGGCAAGGTCTTCGGGCTCCGGGAAGCGCTCGAACAACCTCGGCGTCACCTTGTTCACTCCCGCATCGGTGGTCTGTGCCGAGAGGATGACGGCGATAAGCAGGTGGTAGGGAGTATCGTAGTCGAGCATGATGTGCGCGTCCGGGTAGAGCTCAGCCAGTCGGTCCATGATCACACGCGCTCGCTCCACCCGTTCCATCCTGCCTCCTGACTCCGTAGGACGTGCCGGTCTCTCCGCAACGAGATGGTACCCGAGGCCGTCTCGCTTGACCCTGTCGGTGCGCGGGGATACCCTCGGTTAGCCCCGCGCCGGCACTCCGGCTGCGGGCTTCTGCCGTGTCCGCACTCCGTCTGCCGAGGAGCCACATGCGCCTGCTCGATGCCGTGACCACCGCACTTCGCACCGCCGTGCCGTACATGGCCGTGCGGGACGCACTCGCGGAAGGTGACGACTTCACCCTCGCCGTTCCGGGCCTCGTGCGCCCCGTGCTGATCGCCGCCCTCTTCGCCGAGCATCCCCGACCGACGCTCGTGGTCGTCGCCGGCGAGACCGTGGCCGAGCGCTACGCGCGCCAGGCGGCGGCGTACCTGCCTCCCGGAACCGTACTGCACTTCCCCGAGCGTCAGGACGCCCCGTGGTCCGACGATACCCCGGACCTCGAGGCCGTCGGGGCTCGCGCCCGCGCGCTGCACGCACTCTCGAGCGGCCGCACGGCGTTAGTGGTCGCGTCGACTCGCTCCCTGTTACGGGCGTTGCCCCCGCAGGGGTCCCACGTCTTCGAGCCCCTGAAGCTCGTGCCCGGCGGCACGATCGACCTCGACGAAACGGTCGCGCGCCTCGCGCGCATGGGTTACGAGCGTCTCGAGACCGCCACCGAGCGCGGGTCTTTCGCCGTCCGGGGCGGCGTGCTCGACGTCTTTCCCTCCGATGGCTTGCATCCGGTGCGTGCCGAGCTCTTCGGCGACGAGATCGAGACGCTCCGCCGCTACGTGCCGAGCACGGGACAGAGTATCGGTGAGGCGGAAGTGACCGAGGTCTTCGCATGCCGCGAGATCGTGCTCGGCTCGCGTTCCGTGGCATCTGCACGGGCGGCACTGCGTGACCGCGCCGCCCGTGAACCGGAGATCGCCCACCATCTCGAGCTCATGGAGCAAGGGGTCTACTTCAACGGGGTCGAGCGCTATCTGCCCTATTTCTACAAGCAGCCGGGTGTGCTCACCGACTATCTGGCCTCCGAGACACTCGTCATCGTCGCCGAGCCACGCTCGCTCTTCGATGACGCAACGCGTCGTGCAGAGGAGCTCACCGCCGACGCCGAGCGTGCGGGCTTCCCCGCGGAAGGCCTCGTGCTCCCGGCGGCTCGCATCGACATAGGGGGGCGCCAGCGTCTCACCCTGCTCTCGCTCCTGCGCGCGGGCGGCGTCGTCGATGACGAGCTCGTTGCGCGCAGTCCCGAGGTCGCGGGCGGGGAGGAGCGCTTCCTTGCAGGCATAGGTGCCCTGCTCTCCGTCGACTACGGTGTCGCACTCGCCGTTCCCGATCGCCGCGCTCGCCACCGTGTCGCCGACCGGCTTGTCGAGGCAGGCATGCCCGTCGTCGACTTGCTCGCGGAGGCGCGCAAACACTCGGGAACGTCTCCTGCCGCTGCGCCCGTGCGCCTGCAGCCCGGTGTCGTCAACATCACCGATGCCGAGGTCCCGGCGGGTTACGTGATCCCTGCTGCCCGCTTCGCCGTGGTGAGCATCGACGACATCTACCCGCGTTCCGCCTCCGCGCGTCGTGCCGCCCGTCAGGTGGACACGACAAGGGTCACCTTCGGTTTCGAGCCGGGCGACTACGTAGTGCACGCCACGCACGGCATCGCACTCTTCAAGGCACTCGAACGCAAGGAAGTCCTCGGCGCCGAGCGCGAGTACCTGGTCCTTGAGTATGCCAAGGGCGACCGGCTGTACGTCCCGGTCGAGCAGATCGACCGTGTCACGAAGTACGTCGGCTCGGATGGCTCGGCCCCCCGGGTCACGCGGCTCAACACCGCCGACTGGTCCCGCGCGACCGGGAAGGCCCGTGCTGCTGCCCGCAAACTCGCCTTCGACCTCGTGGACCTCTACGCCCGCCGGGCTTCGGTGACGGGACATGCGTTTCGCCCGGACACACCGTGGCAGCTCGAGATGGAAGCGGCATTCCCCTTCGAGGAGACGCCCGACCAGCTCGCCGCGATCGCAGATGTTAAGGCCGACATGGAGTCCGAGAAGCCGATGGACCGACTCATCTGCGGGGACGTCGGCTATGGCAAGACCGAGGTCGCGATCCGCGCGGCGTTCAAAGCCACGCAAGACGGCAAGCAGGTCCTCGTGTTGTGTCCGACCACGATCCTCGCCCAGCAGCACTACACCACGTTCTCCGAGCGCTTCGCCGCGTTCCCGATACGCATCGAAGTGCTCTCCCGCTTTCGGTCGCCGGCGCAGCAGAAGGCGTCGCTCGAGGGGTTTGCGTCAGGCGAGGTCGACGTACTCATCGGTACGCACCGCCTCCTCTCGGCAGACGTGATGCCGAAGAATCTCGGGCTGGTGGTCATCGACGAGGAGCAGCGGTTCGGCGTCGAGCACAAGGAGCATCTCAAGAACCTGCGCGAGCAGGTCGACGTCCTCACCATGACGGCTACGCCGATCCCCCGGACGCTGCAGATGTCGCTCTCGGGCGTCCGCGACATGAGCGTCATCGATACGCCCCCGGCCAACCGCTTCCCGGTGCAGGTGCACGTCGGCGAGTACGACCCCGACGTGGTCTCCGGGGCCATCCGCCGCGAGGTGGAGCGGGGTGGACAGGTCTACTTCGTCTCGAACCGCGTGAAGTCCATCGACGAGGCGGTCGCTCGCGTGAGCGAGGCTGCACCCGAGGCCCGGGTAGGCATCGCACACGGCCAGATGTCCGAACGCGAGCTCGAGCGCGTCATGGAGAGCTTCGCCGCGAACGAGATCGACGTGCTCGTGGCGACCACCATCGTCGAGAGCGGCATCGACAACCCGCACTCCAATACGCTCATCATCGAGGACTCGCAGCGCCTGGGCCTCGCACAGCTCTACCAGCTCAAGGGCCGCGTGGGGCGCAGCCACGTCAAAGCGTATGCGTACTTCCTCTTCCCCAGGGGAGTCTCGTTGACCGAACAGGCGACCGAGAGACTCGTCGCCATCCGCGACCACTCGGATCTCGGCAGCGGCATCAAGGTCGCCATGCGCGACCTTGAGATTCGCGGTGCCGGTTCGCTGCTCGGCGCCGAGCAGCACGGCTCCATGAGTGCAGTGGGCTTCGACCTCTACGCCGAGATGATCCGCCAGGCCGTGGCCGAGGTCCGGGGCGAGCCGAGCGTCGCGCATCCGGATATCAAGGTCGATCTTCCGGTGACCGCGTTCATTCCCGAGGAGTACGTCTCCGCAGCGGACGATCGGGTACGCTTCTACCGGCGCCTCGCCGGTGCTCCCAGTGTGGAGCGGGTCGAACAGGTCTCGCGGGAGCTCGCCGAGGCCCACGGTGCGCTACCGGAGCCGGCGCGCAATCTTGTCGAGGTCGCCCGCATCCGTGCGCTTGCAGCAGAGGCCGGCGTGCTCACGGTATCGGTCGTCCGCCGCCGGCTTACGCTGGCACCCGTCTCGCCGTCAGACGAGGCCCGCGGGGCTCTCGCGGCACTCGGTGCGATCACGCTGGAGCGCGACCGCACCGTAGCGCTTCCGCTCGGCTATGGAGCTTCTGTGACGGAGTCCGCCGCCGCCCTCCTCGGTGCTATACTTGCCGGGTCCGACCATGCCTGACCCCCACTCCCTGGAGGACCAATGAGGACGTTTCGTCCCCTGCTCGCATTCACACTCGCCATTGCGCTCATAGCTGGTGTTGCAGGATGCAGCTCGAACGATGTCGCCGCGATCGTCAACGGCGAGGAGATCAGCAAGGCCGAGCTCGACGCTCAGGTCGACCGCTTGAAGGAGCAGTCGCCTCAGATGTTCGAGGGTGAAGAGGGCGAGTCGCGCATGCTCGACTTCCAGAGGCAGCTGCTCGACAACATGATCAACAACGTGCTCATCCGCCAGGCGGCCGAGGAGCGCGGCATCACCATCTCCGACGAGGAGATCCAGGCCCAGATCGCCGATCTCCAGGCTGGGTTCCCGAGTGAGACGGAGTTCAATGCGGCACTCGCCGATGCCAACCTCACGCTCGCCGATCTCGAACAGCAGTTGCGTGACCAGCTCGCGACACAGCGCCTGATGGAGGAGCTCGTGGGCGACGATGAGGTCACCGATGAGGAGATCAACGAGTACTACGAGCAGAACGCCGGCCAGTTCGAGGAGCAGGCCGCCGTCCGGGCGTCGCACATCCTGTTCGATCCCGATGACAAGGCGACCGCCGAGCAGGTGCTCGCCGAGGTCAACGCCGGTGGAGACTTCGCCGAGCTCGCCACCGAGCACTCGAAGGACCCGGGCTCGGCTGCGCAAGGAGGAGACCTTGGCTGGTCCGATCCCGCCCGCCCGTTCGTCCCCGAGTTCCAGAATGCGCTCGAGGCACTTTCGGTCGGAGAGGTCTCGGAGCTGGTGGAGACCGAGTTCGGCTGGCACATAATCAAGGTCGAAGAGAAGCGTGATGAGCGCAAGAAGCCGCTGGATGAGGTCGCCGACCAGATCGAGGAGCAGGTGCTGCAGCAGCGCAACATCACTGCGTACCAGGAGTTCCTGGCCGAGGTTCGCGCCGACGCCGAGATCGAGATCCTGATCGATGAGCTGAAGGTTCCCGAGGCTACCGAGGAGTAGTCCGCGTGCAGGGCCCATACGGGGGGATGTCGTGCGCCCGATAGACGGAGGGTTCGACGAGTTCGTGAGGACCATCGCCGTGCTCCGGGGCCCCGACGGCTGCCCGTGGGATCGCGCGCAGGATCACCTGAGTCTGCGCCGCAACATGATCGAGGAAGCCTACGAGGCCGTCTCGGCTATGGAGGCCGGTAGCGATGTCGAACTCGCCGAGGAACTCGGCGACGTGCTCCTCCAGGTGGTGCTTCATGCCCAGATCGCTGCTGACGAAGGCCGTTTCACCATCGATGACGTCGTCGCGGGAATCTCGGAGAAGATCCGTCGGCGACACCCGCATGTCTTCGGGGGCACCTCGGCCGGCACCCCGGACGAAGTGATCGAGCGCTGGGATGCCATCAAGCGTGACGAGAAGGCGGGCACGGGCGTCCTCGAAGGCATCCCATCGTCGTTGCCTGCACTCATGTGGGCGCAGAAGATCTCGCGCCGGGCGGTCGGTGTCGGTTTCGAGTGGGAGAGCCTCGAGGCGGTCTGGGACAAGGTGCACGAGGAGATCGACGAGCTCAAAGAGGCTGAGCCGGGCTCTCCCGAGGCCGCGGGTGAGATCGGCGATCTGCTTTTCACCGTTGTGAACCTTGCCCGCAAGCAGGGTATCGATGCAGAAGAGGCATTGCGGGCCACGTGTCGCAAGTTCATCACACGCTTCGAGGACATGGAGGGTGCGGCGAAGTCCTCGGGCCGGGCGATGAGTGAGGTCGGCATACACGAGATGGAACAGCTCTGGCAGCACGCCAAGAGCAGGGAGGAGCCCCGATCATGAGCGGTATCGTCGACGTCTACGCCCGCGAGGTACTCGATTCCCGCGGAAACCCGACCGTCGAGGTCGAGGTCTTCCTCGATGACGGATCCTTCGGTCGGGCGATGGTTCCTTCCGGGGCATCGACGGGCGCATTCGAGGCCGTCGAACTGCGCGACGAGGACTCGGCACGATACCTCGGTAAGGGAGTGCGCCAGGCGGTCGACAACGTCAACGAGGCCATCGCATCCGAGATTCTGGGCATGGACGCGACGGACCAGCGCCTCATCGACTCGACGCTGCTGTCGATCGACTCTTCCCCGAACAAGGCGAACCTGGGCGCCAACGCGATTCTCGGTACCTCGCTGGCGGTGGCCAAGGCCGCTGCCGAGTCGACCGAGCTCACGCTCTACAGCTACATCGGCGGCGCGAACGCGCACCTGCTCCCGGTGCCTATGATGAACATTCTCAATGGTGGTGCGCACGCGGACAACAACGTCGACCTGCAGGAATTCATGATCATGCCGGTCGGTGCCTCCACCTTTGCCGAGGGACTGCGCATGTGTACCGAGATCTATCACACGCTCAAGAAGGTGCTCTCCGAGCGCGGTCTTGCCACCGGTGTGGGCGATGAGGGCGGCTTCGCGCCCGACCTCGGCAGCAACGAGGAGGCGCTGCAGGTCATCAGCGACGCGGTTGAGACGGCCGGATACACTCTCGGCGAGCAGATCGTCTTCGCGCTCGACCCCGCTACGACCGAGATCTACCGTGACGGTGCGTACCATCTCGAGGGCGAGGGCCGCGTACTCTCATCCGCGGAGATGGTCGAGTTCTGGGCCGACCTGGCCGCGCGCTATCCGATCATCTCGATCGAGGACGGCATGGCCGAGGAGGACTGGGACGGGTGGAAGTTGCTCACCGACCGACTCGGCGAGAAAGTGCAGCTCGTTGGCGACGATCTCTTCGTCACCAACACCGAGCGTCTCGCCCGCGGTATCGGGATGGGTGTGGCGAACTCGATTCTCATCAAGGTCAACCAGATCGGCTCGCTCACCGAGACGCTCGATTGTATCGAGATGGCCAAACGAGCCGGCTACACGTGCGTCATCTCGCACCGCTCGGGTGAGACCGAAGACACGACGATCGCCGACATCGCGGTTGCAGTGAACGCGGGGCAGATCAAGACGGGTGCGCCGGCCCGCTCGGACAGAGTCGCCAAGTACAACCAGCTGCTCCGCATCGAGGAGGAGCTCTGCGACTCGGCGGTGTATCCGGGCATGGACGCGTTCTATAACATCAACACCGACTAGCTCCGAGAAAGGCACGTTGTCCCGATGGACGGACGTACGCCACATAGCGGTGGCCCGGTGCTTCGCATCCCGTACGAGTACGGGTTGCCGCTCGAAAGCGCCATTGCACGACGGGAGCGCCTGGCCGACAACTACGACATCGAGTTCGGCCAGGAACGGGTCTTCCCCGAGCTGGTCGAAGCGCTGCTTTCCGAGGTGCCCGAAGGTGTCGACATCCTCGAAGTGGGCGCGGCGACCGGTGTGCTGACCCGCCCGTTGCTGGAGCGGGCGGGGACACTGACCGCGCTCGAGCCCTCGGCGGGCATGCTGCGTCTCCTGCTCTCTTCGGATGTGGCCGGGTCCCCGAAGCTCTCGACGCGCCAGGGTATGGTCGAGGATCTGAGCCCGGCCGAAGAATACGATGTAGCGGTCGTTACCTTCACCCCTCGCCGTGGTCTGGGACTCCAGCGCCTGCTGATCGAGCTCGCTCGGCGCGTCCGTGATCGGGTCATCATCCTCCTCGACGAAGACGGCACGCTCGACTGGGCGTATCTTGCCCGGGGAGCCGCGATGCAGGGGCTCGCCGTCAACCTCCGAATCGTATGCGGAGGTGGCTCGGACCCTGAGGGCGCACCCCAGCGTGCCGTGGTGCTTGTAGCGCAGGTGGAGCAGCTCTGTCCGGCGGCAGACGTGCAACACGAGGCCTTCCCGTTCGAGTGGGCCGCGGATGCTCGTCGCATCGAAGTGCCCTATCCGCCACCCCGCGGTGCCGCCACGCGCCTCGTGCGCTACCTTCTGGCCGGTGGTGACCGAGCTGTTCGCATCCAGACCGATCCACGCGGTGTCGATCGGCTCTACGGGAACCTGCGGACGGCGGTACACCGGATCGCCCGCGACCGTCTCACGGTGCGCCGTGACGGGGATTCCGTCCAGATCGTGAGGTTGCCGAAGGGTGGCGAGAACGCGGAGGCGTAGTCTGCCGTCGTGTGTCGCCGTCGCGCATGGGTAGAAGGTGAGGAGGAACGATTCCTCACACCCCGGGGAGGGTCCCATATGCGCCGCACGAAGATCGTCGCCACGATCGGCCCGGCGACCGAATCACCCGAGATGCTCGACGCGCTCATTGCCGCCGGCATGGACGTCGCACGCCTGAATTCCTCGCACTCCGGGCTCGACGAGCTCGCCCTCAGGCTCGATGCTGTCCGGGCTGCGTCCGACCGCGCCGCGCGTCCGGTTGCGGTCATGCTCGACCTGGCAGGTCCCAAGTTAAGGATCGGGGAGGTCGCCGAGGACAGCTACCTGGAGCCCGGCGCCGACTTCTCGCTCGTTCCGGGTGAGTGCGCCGGCGACAGCTCGCAAGCGTGTCTGAATTACACGGGTCTGGCCGAAGATATCGGACGGGGCGACCGTCTGCTTCTCGACGACGGCACTCTCGAGCTCGAGGTCAAGGGAGTCGAGCACGGAGTGGTGCTCACCCGCGTGATAACGGGGGGGCCGCTTGCAAGTCGCAAGGGAGTGAACGCGCCCGGCGTTGATCTCGGGGTCGATGTCATCACCGGTTACGACCGTGAGGTCCTGGCCTGGGGTCTCGAGGCGGGAGTCGACTTCGTCGCCCAGTCCTTCGTGCGAAGTGCCCGGGACATCGAGCGTCTGCGTGACCTGATCGCGGAAGCCGACATGCCCATCGTCGCGAAGATCGAGACGTACGCGGCCACCACCGATATCGATGCGATCGTCGCCGCGTCGGACGCGGTGATGGTGGCCCGAGGTGACCTCGGGGTTGAGACCTCCGCCGAAGAGGTGCCGGTGTTGCAGCGCCGCATCATAGAGTCGTGCCGGGATGCAGCGGTGCCCGTGATCGTGGCGACCCAGATGCTGGAGTCCATGACGTCGGCGCGCAGGCCGACGCGTGCCGAGGCGAGCGATGTGGCTAACGCCATCTTCGATCGGGTCGATGCCGTGATGCTCTCGGCAGAGACCGCAGTCGGTACGTATGCGGCGGAGTCTGTGGAGACCATGGCGCGCATCGCGCGGCGTGCCGAGGAGTCCGGCGCATGGAGTTCGGCGGTCCGGCGCGGGGCACACGACGCCGACGACGTGACCGCAGCCGTCAGTTCGGCCGTATGCGAACTCGCGGGCGACCTTGCCCTGAAGGCGGTCGTCACGGCCACACAGTCCGGTGCCACGGCACGCGCGGTCGCCCGGCATCGGCCATCGGCCCCCGTGGTCGCCGTCACACCTGATTCAGCGGTGGCGCGCCGGCTCTGCATCGTGTGGGGTGTGCGACCGCTCGTCGTACCCCTCGCTGAAGACACAGACCTCATGCTGGACAGCGTGATCGCCGCGGTTCGCGATGCGGGTCTGGCAAGTCCGGGCCAACGGGTCGCGGTCACCGCCGGCATCTCGTCGCGGGTGCCGGGTGCGACCGACTTCATCCTCGTCAGGCGCATCGACTAGGGTACCGTCACGACCTCGACCTCAGCCTTGGCTCGAGGTGATTCACGGATGACACCTGTGCTATCATCCGCCCAGGTGCATGTGCGCCTGCACAACTGATTCGCTGGCCTTCTCACAGGACCTCATTGACGATGGCATCGAGGAAATCGACGCGGCACGGGGCTTCAGCGAGCACACGGCGGACCGCCACCCGGGCGCGTTCCGGTCGTAGCTCGACTGCGCGCGCGTCTGCTACACGGAAGCGCAGCGCCCCTGCACGAGCCTCTGCCAAGACCAGGCGCCCGCCGGCACGTACCGCTGCGGCACGTAGCCCGCTGCGCACCGCATGGATGATGCCGCCGCTCATAGTGCTCGTGTTGGCGCTTATCGGCTGGGTCTTCTATCCACCGATGAAGATCCAGTACCAGGAGTCGCGGGAGCAGATGCGCCTCGAAGCCGAGCTCGAGAGCTTGAAGGAGCGCAACGACGTTCTCAGCGCTCAGGTTCAACGGCTGCAGACACCCGAGGGCGTCGAGGAGGTGGCTCGCGAGAGTCTCGGCCTGGTCAAGCCCGGAGAGAACCTCTACCTCCTGATCGATCCCGACGAGGAGACATCCACGGCTCTTCCCGCGAGTCCGGACGAGGAAGTCGTGCAAGAATCGCTCTGGTACGGCCTGCTCGACCTCGTCTTCGGCGTGAGGTAGCGGGCGTATGAGCGCAGGACCCGAGGTGCCGACCCACACCGATCGGGCGGTCGTCACGGCCCAGGTAGGGCGTGAGCCGCGCGGGGAGTGGTGGATCGAGTCCCGCTGCCGATTCGGCTATCCGCAGGTGATCGGGACGCCGCCGCTCATCGAAGGGGGCACGCCCTTCCCGACGCTCTTCTGGCTCACGTGTCCGTGGCTTGTCGGAGAAGTAAGCGCGGCCGAGTCCGGGGGTGCTGTCGGGGAGTGGGCCGAGCGTTTGGCTGCAGACCCCGCCATGGCTGCCCGGATGTGCCGTGCTGACGAGGTGTATCGTTCCCGGCGTGCGACCCGGTCCGTGAGTGATGTGGATCCGTGCGATCGGGTGGGAATCGCCGGTCAGCGAGATCCGCTGGGCACGAAGTGTCTGCATGCGCATGTCGCCGCGGCTCTTGCCGGTATCGACGATCCGGTCGGGCTCGCGGTTCTCGATGGAACGGGCCGATGGTGCCCCGACACCCGATGCGCTGCGCTGACATGCCTGCGCGAGGAGGAGCAGTGAGCTTCGTGCGCCGGGTTGCCGCTATCGATATCGGGACCGTCACAACCCGCTTGCTCATCGCCGATGTCGGTGCGGACGGCGTGCACGAAGTTCTCCGGAGTACCGATATCACCCATCTGGGCGAAGGCGTGGCACGCGACGGACACCTCTCCCAAGCGGCAATGGATCGCGTGGAGGGGGTCATCGCACGCTACGCGCGACATGTCAGCGACCTCGGAGTCGAGTCGTACCGTGCGGTGGCGACTTCAGCTTCGCGCGATGCTCCGAACGGCCAGTCATTCGCGGCCATGCTCTCCCGGCATGGCATCGAGCCCGAGATCGTCGACGGGGACACGGAGGCACGACTTGCCTTCGCTGGTGCCACCCTTGAGCTCTGCGGTGAAGGTCTGCTCGTCAACGATATCGGGGGAGGGTCGACCGAACTCGTGCTCGGCAGGCGTCCGGCAGACGACACTACCGCCCTTCCCGAGGTGATCGCGGCGCGTTCGATCGATGTCGGGTCGCGACGCGTGACCGAGACGCACCTTGCCTCGGACCCCCCGACGGGTTCGGAGCTTGACGCTGCGGGCCGATGGATCAGGTCGGAGCTCGAACCGTATTTCAGGACACTGCCCGAGCCCGCCCGGCTTTCCATCGCGCTTGCGGGGACCGCGACAACGCTTTCGGCAATCAGGCAGGAACTCGCGGTCTACGACCCGGCACGCGTGCACGGCTCGGTCCTGACCGTCGACGAGATACGCACCCTGCTCCACATGCTCGCGTCCCTGCCCCTCGAGCGGCGTGCGGCAGAGGTCGTCGGGCTCGATCCCGGGCGCGCGCCTGTCATCGTCGGTGGCGCGCTCATCCTGTTGAACGTGCTCGATCTCGCAGGCCTCGATTCGACGCTCGTGAGCGAGCACGACATACTGTATGGCATGGTGCTTGATGTGCACTCTCGCCTGCAGGCGGGTGGGGCGTGACAGGCCAAGACTCAAGAAGCGTGGCGGTGTATCCGAATTGGTACAGGAGGGGGCCTTAAAAGCCTCTGGCCGCAAGGCCGTGTGGGTTCGAATCCCACCACCGCTACCATGACTCTACCGCCGGAGTACTGCGGCCGCACTGCGGATCCGCGTCGCCGGGCGATATACGACATCGTGGCTGAAGGG